>CAYNNP010000061.1:0-27641 GCA_964398215.1 uncultured Pirellulaceae bacterium
TCAGTGGCGACCTGGTCGATGGCGGCGATGTTTTCGGCTTTCAGTTAAGCAGCGATGGCAGCCGGGTGGTTTACACGGCCGATCAGGACACGGACAACGTATTTGAGCTTTACAGTGTTCCAATCGCAGGCGGTACGCCGGTGAAATTGGCGCCTCAAAGTTTCGGCCAAAGCGTCACAAATGAATCCGTTTTGTTCCCAGCTTTCGATGCTGGGACAACGGGATTGTTTGTCACACCACTGGCGATAGAGAGCAAAATCACGATCGTAGACGATGACGTTGCGACCGATCCAGTGATCACTTGGGATATGCCCGAGTCGATTGTGTTTGGTACCGCCATTTCAGCAACGCAGTTAGATGCTACCGCCGACGTCGCCGGAACATTCGTTTACACGCCCGTTGCTGGCACGGTACTGGATGCAGGTCTCGGACAAACGCTTTCTGTGACCTTTACCCCCACCGACACAACTAACTTCAACGTGGTCACGGCAACAACCACGATCGACGTGGACCGGGCCAATCCCGTTGTGACTTGGAGCAATCCTGCGGATATTCAACTGGGCACCGCTTTGGATGATGACCAGTTGAACGCCACTGCCAATGTTGCGGGAACGTTCGTTTACACTCCGGTTGCCGGCACGGTGCTGGATGCTGGCGATGGGCAGACTTTGTCGGTCGCGTTTACGCCAACGGATATCGACAACTTCACATCCACCACCGCCGATGTGACAATCAATGTTATCGGGCCCAACGATCCTACCATTGATTTTGGCGATGCCCCCGAGGGATATCCCGTCACACTCGCGGATGACGGAGCTCGGCATGCAGTCGGCACATTGCGCCTAGGCACTTTGGTTGATGCAGAACTGGACGGCAGCAACTCGCAGAGTTCAGATGGTGACGGTGCGGACGAAGACGGCGTGACGATGCTTTCGACCGCGATCGCTCAGGCCGACCAGCCCACGATGACGAGTGTTGCAGTGACCGCCAGTGAAGCTGGCAAGCTGGATGCCTGGGTGGACTTTAATCTCAATGGAAGCTGGGAGCAGGGGGAACAGATCTTCGACAGCGTCGATGTTGTCTCTGGCCCCAACGTGCTCAGTGTAACAATCCCCGCTGGGGCTCAGGCTGGCCTGACGGTGGCCCGATTCCGGATCAGCACTGCTGGCGATCTGGAACCCACTGGTGCTGCCGCCGATGGCGAGGTCGAAGATCATCTGTTTTTGATCGAAACAGCCAATCAGAACTCGGTATTTGTCTCCAGTCCATTCGCTGGCACGACGACCATTGAATTTTCGGGCGATGACTTGGTCGTTCGATTCGGGCAAACGGTTTTGTTCCAGGGGCCGACGGACGAAATTGCCAATCTGAGTATTGTCGGATCTAGCGAAGATGACATCGTGGTCGTGGACGCTAGTGTCAACGCGTTTGAAGGGGTTGCATTGGATGGACTTGGTGGGAATGACCAACTGATCCTCGCTGGCAGTGGACAAATCATTCAAAGCGAATCTCTAATATCCGTTACTGGACTGGAGTTTGTTGATTTGACCGGAACGGGGCCCAATTCACTGTCACTGACAGAAGACCAAATTGCAGGTCTACCGGATTCCGGTACAACGCTGCGAATCCAGCTGGATAGCGATGACACGTTTACGCCCATTTTGGATCAAACAAACAACCCAAACAACGCCATTGAACTTACTGGTTCTGGTGTTGATGGCGACACGTTCTATGTCATGGCAGAATCCGAAGGCGCAACTTTCGAGTTATCAGGGTTAAATTGGACAAATCCCATCCTGCGTTTTGATTCCAATAACTCCGGAAGCGTTACAGCTGCTGATGCTTTGGTGATTATCAATCAACTTCGGTCTCGCGAATTTGTAATCGGAGACACAATGAACTTGATCGACCCAGCCGAACTTCAAACGACGTTCCCATTGGCGTTCTTTGATCCGAGCGCTGATAATCGTTTAACTGCGCTGGATGCATTGCAAGTGATCAACGAGATCCGCAGATTGAATAGCGCACCAGTGGAGTCAGAATTGATTGCCTCGGATGTACTAAGAAGTGCTAGAGGCTCAATTGGGCATAGTGTCTCTAGCGAACACAGTGAACATCTTGAGCACCAAGCATCTGCCTTACAGGCATCCGCAGTGGTGAAAGAATCAGCAACAGATACAGAGTCCTCCGATGAGTACGCATTCGACTCTTTTTCTCAACATGCAGAGGCGACCGACGAAGCATTGGTAGACATTTACGCCACAATCGGATTGTTGTCGGACGCTTCAGCTGAATAGCCAATCAGAACGTTTCCGCTCGCATCAAAATGGAAAACGGATCGCGTTATCTGTAGAACTGCGTGCTAACTCAAGATTCTAGGCGAACCAAAGCTGGCAAAATTGTTGCGGAAGTGGTCAAGCAAAGCTGGGGTACGACTAGTTCGTAGTGCCCGGTTTTAGGCGGAAATCCTGCCTGAGGCGGTGCTACGAACACAAGCCACTAGCGATCGTGATCGTTTTTCTGAGGTGCGATTGGCAGCGCTAGTCCGGCTGTGTTTCGACTAAATCAACAAGCCATCAAGACGTTTGGCAAACCGCGTAACGTTGCATTTCGGGAATTGAACCTACAATCCTTGACACGCGACTACGATTTCATTTCGTTCAAGTGAAAAGAAATCGTGTTTGCCTCGGGCCTTTTGTTTTGATTTGCCTGGCGACTGATGCCACCCTGCTGGTTCTTTTTGAAAACCTCGAAAATTACTGGGTAACGCTTGCAGTTGGAAGTTCCGCATGCAAGCATGTGGGTTGCTCTTGAATTTTCACTCTTTCAGGGATTGCGTTGATGCATCTGGCTGGTAGAAATTCTGTGATCGCTTTGCTGGTCACATCCCTATTGATGGCACAAATGTCCAGTGCCAGCTTGGCGCATGGGCAGGACGCAAAACCCGCAGAAAAGACGATGGTTTTGCGCAATGCCACCATCCACACCATGGGTCCCAAAGGCACCTTTGTCGGGTCAATTGTCATTTCCGATGGCAAGATCTCGGAAGTAGGTCCCGACGTAAAAGCACCCAAGGATGCGGTGGTTCGCGATTTGAAAGGCTTTGTGGTTACTCCTGGCATGATCGAAAGTCGCAGCAAGCTGTGGTTGACCCGCGGTGCTTTGGGCGAGAGCAATTCTAGGTGCGAGCTAAACATCACCGATGCGATCGATCCCTGGTCCGAGGATTGGCTAGAAGTTGCCTCGCAAGGAATCACGTCGGTCTACGTCCAACCTTCCTCTGGTAGCTTGATTGGTGGTTACGGCGCGGTGCTTCGTGTTGGCCCGTACACTACGATCGACGATATCGTGATCAAGGATCAAGTCGCAGTCCAAGCCGCTTTGGGCGTCCAGTCCAATTCCACTTCGCAGAGTCGTCACACTTTGGTTGGTCAGTTGGACCGACTGCTCTCGGCTGAAAAGACGAAGATGGAAAAAGAGGAAAAGGACAAGAAGGCCGCCGACGAGAAGAAGAAAACAACCAAGAAGGATTCTGCCAAGCCTGAAAAGAAGGACGACAAAAAGAAGCCCGAAGAAAAAGACTCCAAGGATTCAGAGCAGGAAAAGGAAGATACGAAAAAAGAAAAGCCGAAAAAGGACAGCAAGGACTCAAAGGAAGACGGCAAAGATTCCAAAGAGGATGACAAAGATAAATCCAAGGATGCGGACAAAGGAAAGGACGACGACAAAGATGCAAAGAAAGAAAAGACCAAACTGACACCGGCGGCGATCGCTCTACGAAAGGTCTTGAAGAAAGAGATTCCGCTGTTCGTCGAAGTCCGTCATTCGGACACCTTGGAAAAGCTTTTGAAGCTTGCCAAGAAGCTTGAGATCGAAATTGTGATTGATGGTTTTGCTCCCACTGACGGTTACGCCCAAAAGCTTGCGGACTCAGGGATGCCGATGGTGGTTGGGCCGTTGTTCCGAAGCACTGGTAGCACTGATTCTCAGGAGCAGAGTGAGGCACTTGCGGAATTGAAAGACAGTTTGTTTTCGATTTCCGGCTTCGGTTCTTCGCCGCGTTCTTCGCGCATGCTGCGGATGCACGCGGCCATGGCGATCCGCATGGGACTGGATCATGATTCCGTATTGGCGGCTTTGACCAGTCGCCCCGCTAGAAAGCTGGGGATCTCCGATCAGGTCGGAACGCTTGAGACCGGCAAGGTAGCCGACATCGCAGTCTTTAACGGCGACCCTTTGGATCCTTGCTCCAAAGCGTGCTTGGTGATTAGCCAAGGCAAGATCACTTTCGAGTGCGAGTCGAATGCATCGCCACAATCGGAAGCGAAGGTAGCCAAGTCGCTGCCAGATCGATTGCCGGAGCAGTACATCGTCAAGTCCACGCGAGTTTTGCGAAAAGGAAAATTCGTTGACACTCAATTCACAGTCAAGAGTGGAAAGATCTTTGGTGGCAAGACAAAGGGCGACATTCGCGTTTTTGATTTGGGTGACACGATCGTCACGCCAGGATTGGTGATTGCCAGTTCGATGCTTGGCCAAGAATCAGCGATTGTCGATGCAAGCGATTCGGATACATCACATTTGCGTGCGGTGGACGCCATCGATCCAGGCCACAGCCGCGTCAAACCAATTTTGCAAGGCGGTTTCATCCACGTCGGTGTGTCTCCAGGCACCTCGAACACTTCGCCCGGCGTGATGGGACATATTCGCTTGAACGCTCACGATTACGTTGCCAGCCCGACGATCGCGAGCCAATTTGTGCTCAGCAGTTCGGCTCGGCAAAGTGGCCGCTATCCTTCGTCGTTCAATGGCCAACTGCGAGTGATCAAGAACTTGATGAAAGGCAAAGCTCGGGATACTTCGTTGTATCTGACGCCGATCATGCAGCGGTTACTTGGCCAGGAAAAGGTTGCCAACGTTCAGGCAGTCGTCAAAGGCGAGCGGAAAGCGATTCTTGATGCGGACTCAAAACTGGAGATACGATCGGCCATCGGATTGGCTCGTGAGCATGGGATTGAGGCTGTGATTCACTCCAGTGGCCGTGTTGGCGATTTCGCATCGGAGCTTGCCGAAAACAAACTTGGTTTGATTGTGCCAACGATGACTGGTACGGAATACGATGCACAGTTGGATCAATTCGTGATGGCACAAAAAGCGGGAGTGCCGATCGGTTTCGCTGGTGTTTCCCCCGAAGCCATTCGCTTTACCGCGTCACTGTTAGTCAGTCGCGGGATGGACGGCAAAGCTGCACTGTTGGGCCTGACAGAAGGCGGTGCAGGAGTGGTTGGAATGAAAAGGACAGGTTTGACACGAGGTGCTTGGGCTGACTTTGTGATCTGGAGCGATTCGCCATTGAACTTGGCGGCGGTTCCATTGAACGTGGTCGTTGATGGCCAAGTTGTCACACGGAAATAATGAACTTACGTTGGTTAGAACCGGCCTGGGCCGGAGTGATTGGGATTGGAATGAAATACTTGACGCTTTTATGCCTGTTGGCAATGAGTCTTCCTGCGGTGACGAGCGCTGATGAAGCGACGTTGATCACCGCTGGCAAGATCTACACGATGAACGGCAAAACATTGTCACCGGGTCAAATCTTGATCGTCGATGGCAAGATCAAAGCCGTTGGTAAATCCGTCAGTGTCGCAGGTTTGTCGCCCACCAAAATGGAACTGGGCAAAGACGCTGTGATCATGCCGGGATTAGTCGATCCCTATTCGCAGTCGGCGCTGCCGTCCAGCGGTGTCAATGAAGCCAGCAACGAAGTAACGCCGGACTTCAAAACGAGTTTGGCAGTCGACTGGGATTCGTCCGATCTTCATCGGCAAAACCAGCTTGGCACGACCACAATGTGCGTTTGCCCTGGAACGCAAAATGTCTTTTCGGGGATTGCCGCGATCATCAAAACCAGCGACGAACTCGCAATCATGATCAACGACGACGGTCCCCTGCTTGCTTCGCTGTGCAGTGATCCTGCACGCGGAAATCGGGCTCGTTCGCGTCCTGACAGCGTCTTTGTCCGCCAGCCAACCAACCGAATGGGTGTCGTCTGGATCTTGCGAAGCACGTTTGACAAAGCCATGCGTGGTGTGGGTGGTGCCGACAAAGCCAACGCGATGAAAGTCGTCAAGCAATCGGTCAAAGGCAAGCGACCAATGATGTTCGTTAGCCGGATGTCGTACGACTTGACTTCGGTTGCGTCGTTGGCCGACGAATTCGGGTTCAATCCGATTTTGGTTGGCGGCCAGGAAGCTTACAAAGTCAAAGAGATGATCGCAGAACGAAAATACTCGGTGATCTTGCAAAGACTACGACTCGATACCACAAGAGGCGCCGAAGGCGCTGAATTGATTTGGAATCAACCGGGTGTGTTGGCCGAAGCCGGCATTACCTTTGCCCTTTCAGGCGACGACCTTCTCGAGCAAGCTCGGTTTGCTCACCGAAACGGCTTGGATCACGACATGGCCCTTGCCGCGATCACGACGACGCCCGCGTCGATCTTAGGATTAGAAAAACAAGTTGGTGCAATCAAAGTCGGCTTTGACGCAGACTTGGTTGTGTTGGATGGCGAGCCACTAGAACTGACAACTTCGATTCGCCAAGTCATCATCAATGGCGAGACTAGCAATCATGACAAGGAAACGAAATAGTGTTGAATAAATTATTCTTTGTTAACCTCTGCCTGACCATCGGCGTCGGTTCTGTTTTTGCGCAGCCGCCGGTAGCAATCAAAGGCGGGACGATTTACACGATGGCCGGTGACCCGATCGAAAACGGGACGATCCTGTTTCGTGACGGAAAAATCTTGGAAGTCGGCGCGGACTTGAAAGTTCCCGTCGAAGCGAAGGTGATCGATGCCACGGGCAAAGTTGTGATGCCTGGTTTCGTTGAAACTCACAGCTCTTCTGGCATGAGCCAATCCAATGAAACCAATCCGATCGTGCCATACGTTTCGGTCTTGGATTCGATCGACCCCATGAGTTCGTATTTTCGTCAAGCTCGCCGCAATGGCGTGACGACCGTCGGTATCTCGCCAGGCAATTCCACGATCATCGGCGGACAGTCAGCGGTGATCAAAACGGCTGGTGAGTTCTTGGACGACATGATCGTCAAGACAGAGGTCGGTATCAAAATCTCGCTTCGCCCGATCAGTGGCAGTCGCATGAGCCATCTTTCGCGTCTGCGAAAGACTCTGAACGACGCCAAGAAAAAGATGGAGGGCGATGACAAGGACGACAAGGATAAAAAGTCAGACGACAAGAAGTCGGATGCAGATGATAAGAAGGACGACGAGAAGAAGGACAAGGAAGATGAAAAGAAAGAAGGCTCCAGTACTTCGTCTCAGGGCAGCACGCCTTCCAGCCAAGGCACCAACGAGGCTTTGAACGAAGCCATGTTTGCTTTGCTGACCGGCGAATTGCCCGCAATCATCTACTGCGACAGAGCCATGGATGTTAGCCAGGCGTTGAGGTTGATCGAGGAATACAACTTGGACGCGTCACTTGTCTTGGGACGTGATTGTCATAAAGCCGCAAAGCAATTGGCCGGCAAGGATTTTCCCGTGATTTTGGATTCGCGTTTGGTTTACTGGGAAGAAGATCCTCGTACTGATGAAGAAACCAAAGTGGTCGTGTCGGAAGTTTTTCGTGATCTCGAGATTCCCTTTACTTTTCAAGCGAGTCGCAGCGGTGGTGTTACCCTTGGCGCAAGCTACTTGTGGTACCAAGCCGCGACGTGTGTCAAACACGGCATGCCTCGCGATGAAGCGCTGGCAGCACTGACTACTTTGCCAGCCAAGTTTTTGGAGGTTGACGACTTGGTCGGATCAATCGAAGAAGGCAAGGACGGCGACGTGATCATTCTTTCGGGTGATCCTTTGAAGGCAAGCACTTGGGTGGAAAAGACAATCGTCAACGGAAAAGTTGTCTACGATCGCGAAGAGGATGAGCAACTCAAACAGTTGCTCGGCGAAACGTCTGACGAATAGATTTTTTCCTGGCTTTCAACCCAGAGATTCTGTGACAGGTCTCGACTACAGATAGCCAATCCACCGTAAGGTCCAATCCCGCAACAAGTCGCCAGGCACCGAATCGCCCAGGCACACAGGAATAGCAACATGACATTTGTTCGGTCACGACTAAGTTTCGCAATGCTGGCTCTAATCGCGTTTGCCAGCGCTGGCGTCGCAATTGGTCAGCAAACTGACGTCTATTTTGCCAGCCAAATTTGGACTGGCACCGACCAGCCGATTTCCAATGGTGCGATGCTGGTCGTTGATGGGCGGATCACGGCAGTAGGCCCCCGCGCTGATGTTCAGGTGCCTGCAGTGGCTACGGAGCACGACTTGGGACAGCGCACGATCATTCCTGGAATGATCGCGGTTCAAACGGCACTTTCTGGCGCAACCGGCGAAGACAAAACGTTGACTCCAAGCATTCGAGCTTTGGATGGGTTCGACTTTTTTGCTGATCGCGAATCGTTGCTCAAATCGGGGATCACCACCGTTCAGGTGTCTCCATCCAGCGCTCGTTTGATGCCCGGTGTCGGCGGCGTGGCTCTACTGGAAGGCGATGAGATCTCCGAACGAGTGTTGTCGGAAATCGAAAGTTTGCGGATCGTTCTTAGTTCGAGCGCTCGAAACCCGCCTCGCATTTACGAACCCGAAGTCGGGCCGGTTTCCGATGACCGTCCACTGATGGCGACTCGTCCTCAGGTGTCGCGACTATCAACGTCACTGGCAGCGCTGCGGCAAATCTTTGCACAAGCAACCGAGCGTCTGAAAAACGACGCTGAACTCGCTCCCGAGGACTATGACGAAGTCATCGAATCGGTCACTGATATTCTGCAGAAAAAGATCGTCGTTCGTATCACGGCACAAACTGCGGCCGAAATCCGCGGCGCGGTTGAACTGGCCAAGGAATTCGATTTGACGATTGTTCTGGACGGTTGCCAAGGTTTGGAGCCTTTCAAAACACAATTTGCGCAGTGGAAACCGTTCGTCAAAGCGGTGATCCTGGCCGGTGAAACGCCTGGTCAGATTTCCAATCCGAATCCCACGCAGACCGAAACGCCAACTCGTCCTTGGGATTATGCTCGCGAATTGATCGACGCGGGTATCCCGGTTGCGATTCGCACGCGAACGGACAACGATCTGAGGCGATTTTCTTTTGTCGCTGCTCAGTTCATGCAAGACCAATTGGACACCACCGAACTGTTGGCCAGCGTGACTTCCACTCCCGCAGCCTTGATGAATGTCGATGACCAAATCGGGACGTTAGCCAAAGGCAAGCGTGCTGACTTTGTTGTTCTTGATGGGCGCCCATTCGGATTACACACTCGCGTCCAAGCCACCTACATGGGCGGTGAAGCTCAGTTTGAAAGGACTCGCGATGCGACCACGACGGTCGTCCAAGCCGATCGTGTCTATCTGGGTGACGGCAAGTTTGCGGACGACGCCAGCGTTGTTGTCAAAGGAAAAACTGTCCGCGGTGTTGGTACTGGCGTTTCTGCGCCTCTGTCCGCAAACGTTAAAAGTTTCGGCGATGGTGCGGTGATTGTGCCTGGATTCGTTGACATGGGGACTGGCCTTGGGCTCGGAGGACAGCTTCGCGGAACGATCTCACTGCAAACAAAATTAAGCGAGCAATTGTATTCAGATGATCCAGCTATTGAATTCGCACGGCGTCACGGCATCACCACCGCGCTGCTGGCACAATCGAGTGCCACACGTGCGACACCGGTCGTAGCCTTTAAGCTGGGCAATGACACTCGCGTCATCGGTGATCCGGTAGCGATTCGTTTTCGCTTCAGCGGCGATACAGAGACTGCCATCGCGTCGAATGATCGATCGCTGCGTGCGGCCAAAGCGTACGCTGACTCCTTTATCAAGTACGAAAAGGACTTGGCTGAGTACAAAGTCAAATTGAAAGAATGGGAAGCCAGCCAAAAAGAGTCGGCAAAGAAACCGGCTCCGAAGAAGGAAGACGAAAAGAAAGAGGCTGACAAAAAGAAGGCAGCCGAAGCGGACAAAAAGAAGACCGAAGAAAAGAAGGAGCCGGAAAAGGATAAGCCCAAAGAGAAAGACAAGAAGGAGAAACCACTTCCCGATCCGATCAGTGGAACTTGGGAAGGAGAATTGGACTCCGAACGTCTGCCTCCGCAAATCCGCGCATTCCAGTTTGAATTGGTGCTTGATGGTGACGACTTGTCAGGCACAGTCACCTTGCTCCGTTCGCCAGCAACTGTGGTCGGTGGCAGCTACGATCGCAAATCAAAAGAACTTGTGATCAAACTTCGTCGACGCGAGAGTGAAATCGAACTCAAAGGCAAGTTGGACGACGAGGGCAACTTTACTGGTGTTATTAACCTGGGACGACTCGGCGAAATCCGAATGAATGCCAAGCGGACGGTCGACAAGAGCAAGAAAGAGAAACCCGAAGACAAGCCAGAGAAGGACGAAAAGGAAAAGCCTGAGAAGAAGGACAAGCCCGAGGACAAAAAAGAAAAGCCTGGGGATAAACCAGAGGATAAAAAGGAAAAGCCTGAGTCCAAAGACGAAAAGAAGGACGACAAAAAAGAGTCTGGCGATTCCAAAGATGACAAGAAAGAGGAATCCAAGTCCGACGAAAAGGAAAAGAAGGAAGAGGAAAAGAAGCCTGAAAAGCCAAAGGAACCTCGCAAGCCTCGCGTCAGTTCTTCTTCTGAACCCTACCGCGACTTATTTGCCGGCAAAATCCCGGCCATCGTCGAAGCACGTGATCTGAATTCGATCAAAGCAACGGTTGATCTTTTTGCCAAGAAATACAAGCTTCGCACAATCATCTTGGGCGCCGACAGTATCGCTCGGGATGTCGACTTGCTGAACAACGATCTGGTTTCAGTTTGCGTCGGACCAACTTTCTCCGTCACCATCGACGGCGAACCGGTCAATGTGCCCCAAGTTGTTGCCAACGAACAAGTGCGGTTTGGTTTTCAATCGGCTGCGAATTCTGGTTCGGGGCTGCTGCCTAGCGCCATTCAATATTCGGTCAGTCAAGGCTTATCGACTACGGATGCCTTGGACGGTTTGTCGATCCATCCTGCCAATATGCTTTCCAAAGACATGAGCTTTGGCAAACTTGCAGCTGGCAAAGACGCTGACCTAGTCGTGCTTAGCGGCGATCCCTTTGAACATTCAACCAAAGTCCTGGCAGTCATGATTGACGGCGTCTGGGTCTACGAACACGAGGAACAAAAGTGATTGGAACACGATTGATGAATCCAACCCTCCCAAAGATCGGCGCTGTTGGCGCATTGATGCTTTTGACTCTGTGGGCTCCCTGTGCAAGTGCTCAGGACAAGAAAGAAGAAAAACCCAAAGCGCCAAAGCTGGCGATCCACGTTGGCAAGATCTTGACTTGCGCTGGAGAGTCCGTTGCGGAGGGCACGATCCTGGTCAGCGACGGAAAGATCGAAGCGATTGGCTCTCGCAAAGATGTCAAAGTGCCTGATGGCTACGAAGTCATCGACCACTCTGATCGTTTTGCGATGCCCGGTTTGATCGAAGCCCATAGCCACGTCGGTGGTTCTGGTGACTTGAACGAAATGGTTTATCAGACCAATCCGGAACTGCGCAACTGGGACCAGATCATTCCTCACAACGAACGCCTAAAAGTGGCGATCGCTGGTGGCGTGACCACGATTTGCTGCATTCCCGGCAGTGGAACAAACATGGGTGGTTTTGGTGTGCTGATGAAAACGGGCCCAGGCACAGCCGAAGACGTGATCATCCGAGCTCCGGGCGTCCTGAAAATTGCTCAGGCTGGTAACCCCGAGAGACGCGGCGGCGAAACCGGATCCGGTCGCATGGGTATGAACTACGTGCTGCGACAACAACTTCGCGAAGGCCAGTTGTACGTTCGGCAGTGGGACGCCTACGAAAAAGGCAAAGCTCCTAAACCAGAATTGAATCTGCGGCTGGAATACTTCAAGCCTCTTTTCCACCGTGAAATTCCAGTCGTTGTTCACACTCAACAGTTTCAAGTGATCCAGTCAACGATTCGAATGCTTCACGACGAAATGAATTTGCGAGTCGTGATCGATCACGGCACATTCGATGCTTACAAAATCGGTAAGGAACTGGCCAAGCGAGACATACCTGTCATGGCTGGTCCCCGTGCTTTCTTGCTCGATCGCGACAAAGGCCAAATTGTCGGCATCGTGAACGAATACGAGAAACGCGGCGTCCAAGTCCTCGGCGTTAACACTGATGCTCCTGTGATTCCGCAAGAAGAATTGTTTTTCCAAGCGACGATGGCGGTGCGATACGGTTGGTCAGAAGAACGCGCGATCCGCGGCCTAACGATCGAAGTCGCAAAGGCACTCATGATTGACGACCAAGTCGGCTCGTTAGAAGTAGGCAAAGATGCTGACATCGTGATCACCACCGGTTCGATCCTGGACCCTCGTAACTACGTGACGCAAGTGTTCATCGACGGAAAGAGCATTTACGACATCAAGAAAGATCGTCGGCGATTTTGATTTTGCCGATCAACAAAAACTCAGCCCAAGAATCAGTACCTGATTGTAAAAGTAGATTCATGCGTAACGATTGCACCCGAAACGTCCACCCATTCGCCGCCGCTGCGAGACTGGGGATCCTGCTGGCAATGGTAGCCGTCTTTGGTAGCCAGAGTTCAGCTCAAACGATCGCCTACACAGGCGCGACGATTGAAACCGTTAGCGACAAAAAGATCGAGAATGGAACTCTGGTCGTCAGCGGTGACAAGATCGTCAGTGTTGGAGCCGACGTCGAAATCCCTTCCAGTGCACGCGTTGTTTCGATGAAAGGCATGACCATCATGCCAGGCTTGGTCGATCCGTACCTCGTCTATCGACGTTCTCAGGCCGCGACTCGGACCGTTGTTTTTAACGGTCGAACCTTCACCATTCCTTCGCGAACTGGATTTTCAACCGGCAGTTTCACTTGGGTAGGAAAATACTTCTTTCCCAACTCATTCAATTTCAAACCCGCGATGCGAAGCGGAATCACAACTGGGAATTTGGTTTCCGATGGACGTGGCTTGTCCGCTTTGTCCGGAATCAAAGAAGAAATCCAGGAAGACACCCTGTTCAAGAAAGAGGCGGTGCTGTTCGCCCAGGTTACCAACCAAACCTCTGCGATGGACATCATCCGCAAACCGCTAGCATCTAGTTCCAAACCATCGTCATCATCTAGTTCGAGTTCGACTTCCAGAAGCACAACTAGTAGTACGGACAAGACAAAAGAATATTGGACGGCAGTTCGCGAAGGAAAATCTCCGTTGTTCGTGAATGTGAACAGTGCGGCAGGCGTCGCTCATTTGTTGAAAGCAATCAAGAAATTGGACAAGGTCAAAATCGTTCTGGTAGCGACCGGCCCAAACCTATTTCAGTCGCTTGATGAAATCAAAGAAAACAAGAATTTGACGGTTGTTTTGCAGCCCGGAATCGACCGCGTTCCCTACAAAAGCGAATTTATGAATGTGTCGCGAATGTTGGCGGATCGCGAAATTCCTTTCGCAATTTCGATGTCGCTATCGGGTAGCCAGCTGTCGCTTTCGCAAGACGATCCCATGTTTCCCCTGGCCATGTTGGTGCGAACAGGATTGGACAGGCAAGCCACCCTAAAATCAGTTACCATTAAACCGGCCGAACTATTGGGGATCGAAAAGACTCACGGTTCGCTCGAAGAAGGCAAGAAAGCAAACTTCCTTGTCTTTGATGGAGACCCTTTGGAAACGGGAAGTCAGCTAAAACAAGTCTTCCTGAACGGAAATTTAACCTATGAAAACTAAACTCTTCAAAAGCTGTCTTGGTCTATTCCTGATTGCCTTGGCGACGCCCGCTTGGGCGCAGCGAAGGCCTGGGCAACGACTCAGACCAAAGGCTCCTGCGTCCCAGAAAAAGGACGACAAGAAGGACGAGAAGTCTGACGATAAAAAAAGCGACGACAAGAAAAAGTCGGACGTGACGGCTGTCGTCGGTGGTGATATCCATACCGTCAGTGGACCGGTGATCCGCAAGGGAACGATCCTGATCAAAGACGGCAAGATCTTGGACGTCGGTCATTCCATCAAAGTCCCCGACGGCGCCAAAGTGATTGATGCCAAAGGCAAGACGATTAGCCCTGGCTTTGTTGCAATCAGCATGCGGGGCGTTGCACTCACCTCCACACCATCGACACGTGACAAGCTTGCCGATGCGTTGAACCCATTCGATCGTAATATCAAGTATTCGTTGGGAGTGGGGATCACGACTGGCTGCATCGAAATGACTACTGGGCGTGGCGGCAGACGCTTGCGATCCGAAGACGGTGGCCCCGAAGACATTTTCCTGGGACTCGAAGATCCACTTTCAGAGTTGGAAACTGAATCGATGCTCGACTTCGGCAGCGAAGACACCGCGCTGTGTCCTTGTTGCGGGTTGCCTGTCTTGCCGACCGAACCAATCACGCCCGCACCGCCAACCCGCGCTCAACCGCGAAAGATGGCTGTATTGAAAATGAGCTTTGGCAACCTGGACGCGATGCTGACGAAAGAAAACGCTTTCTATAGTCCTGCACCAGGCGCCTTGAACGGAGGGCTGCAACGACACAATTGGCGAGTCGAATTGAGAAAGGCCAAAGAAGCCATCGAAAAAGAAGAAAAGGAAAAAGCTACCAAAACTCCTCCAAAGAGTTCCAGTTCAACGCGGCCTTCTGGCACAGCTTCATCACGAACCGCCTCGGCGGCACGCTCCACCACAGCGTCTCGATCGCGCAGTAGAGTGAGACCTGAGATTCGACAGTTGCTTAAACGAGAAACCGCGATGCGCGTCCGCGCGAACACGGTCGACGAGATTCGCGACATGATCGCCTTGTCTCAGGAACTTGGCTACGACATCGTGATCGAAGGCGGCGTAGAAGCATGGGTACTAGGACAAGAATTGGGTGCCGCAGACGTCAGCATCATCTACACTCCTCGTCAGCGTCGTAGCGCTCAACCTGGTCGCGAAGATACCACTGGCAGTTTCATCGAATCGACGAAAATCTTTGAAGAGGTTGGCGTTCCTTTTGCAATTTCCACGCTTGGCAACACAATCAGTTTGGGTGGATTGGCTGGCCGTGATCTAACCAGCCTACCGCTAGAAGCCGCATTTGCCGTCCGCGGCGGTGCGACCGAACGCACGGTCTTAGAATCCCTAACGATCGTACCGGCCAAGATGTTAGGCCTAGATGACCGCATCGGCAGCATCGAAAAAGGCAAAGACGCAGACATCCTGATCATGAACGGAACGCCGCTAGATTACCGCACCTACGTGGAGCAGGCGATCGTAGCAGGTAAAGTCGCGTATGATCGCAATGACGACCGAGTCTACCCAGTCGAAGAATAAGCCTGTACGAGGCTAAATAATTGTCCGTAGCTTGGCCGCTTCCGGCCGAGTTTGTTCGGTTTCGACCGCGCGGCAACACTCTACATATCTAAAAGTGATTCGGCCTGGGTTGCTAGCGGCCGACCGGCTCTACGGTCGATGTTCTTCGCGCGAATTCTTGCCGTTGCCCATGGGAACCATGTATGCTCGATGGAGCATCTGGCTGGTGTGTTGGTTCTTTTTCAGAATTTGCAAGATTTTGCGGCGGATCTGCTGCGGGACCGCAACTATCCAGTCAGAGAACGTTTCCCGACTGTACGAGGTCCATACTGATGTCTTTTAGAACGGTTTTCCAGAGTTTTCTGCTGCTTGCGGCGGTGAGTGCAATGCTGACCTGCCAGTCCGCGTTCGCTCAACCACCATGGGCCAGTCAAGACAAGCGAGAATTGTTGGATAAGTTTGATTTGGACAAATCTGGTTGGCTGAATAACGAAGAACGCAAACAAGCAAGAATCTTTGTCAAGGAAAATCCGTCCGGCGAAAGTGGACGCGGTCCGGGGCGCGGGCCTGGCGGTCCAGGTGGATTTCGTGGCGGACGTGGCCCCGGCGGACGCGGAGGCCCTGGTGGGCGCGGTCCAGGAGGCCCTGGCGGCGAACAGCTGAAGACGACGAAAGGAATCGCCGTTGATAAAGCCGATGTGAAGCCGCTTACTGGTGACTTGTACGACCCGGCAGTGTTGCGAACCATCTTCATCGACTTTGAAAACGCCGATTGGGAAAAAGAACTGGAAGACTTCCACAAAACTGATGTGGACGTCGCGGCAACTGTCACAGTCGATGGAGAAAGCCTGCCGAATTGTGGTATACGTTTTCGCGGTGCGTCATCGTACGGACATGTTGCCTCAGGATCGAAGCGGTCCTTCAACGTATCAGTCGATATGGCGGACAAGGATCAACGACTGCTTGGATACAAGACGCTTAACCTGCTGAACGGTAATGGTGATTCTTCGATGATGAGCACAGTGCTGTATTCGCAAATTGCACGGCAGCACATGGCTGCGCCAAAAGCCAACTTTGTCCGTGTTGTTGTCAACGGCGAGAACTGGGGCATTTACACCAACGTCCAGCAATTCAATAAGCAGTTCACAAAAGAAAACTATGGCAGCAAGGGTGCACGTTGGAAAGTAAAAGGTTCACCGCGCGGCGGTGGCGGGCTGGAGTACTGGGGCAATGACATTGAAGAATACCGAAAACCTTACGATCAAAAATCGGGCGGCGACAAGTCGCTTGCAAAGCTTGTCGAGCTGTGCCGGGTTCTTGAGGAAACGCCTGCCGCCGGTCTTCCAGCAGCGCTAGAGCCAATCTGTGATGTCGATGAATTGCTGTGGTTTTTAGCACTCGATGTTGGCTTGATGAACTCCGATGGATACTGGGTGCGTGCCAGCGACTACAGCATCTACCTGGATAAGAAAGACAAGTTTCATATCATTCCCCACGATATGAACGAAGCGTTTCGTCCAGCACACGGTGGCCCTGGTGGCCCAAGAGGTGGGCCGCCCGGCTTTGGCGGACGCGGTGGTGGGCCTCCGGATTTTGGTGGACCGGGAGGTCCTGGAGGCGGCGGCGATACAAATTCTTCGCCAGCAGGTCTTGATCCGTTGGTGGCTCTGAAAGATCCCAGCAAGCCCCTTCACAGCAAGGTGCTTGCGGTGCCTAAGTATCGCCAGCAGTATTTGGCCAACCTGCGCGAAATTGCCAAAAATTCGCTCGACTGGAAAACACTGGGACCGATCGTCGCTGCACATGCGAAACTGATTGGCGACGAAATCAAAGTCCAGACGCGAGGCCTAAGTTCCTATGAAGCGTTCATCGCTTCAACGTCAAACAAAGATTCCAAAGGCGACGGATCTGTAGAAATGTCACTGAAGGAATTTGCTCAGGCTCGTCAGCGGTTCTTGCTCGACTTCAAATAGCCAAGGGGCAAGAGCGGGTGAATCGTTTTTTGAGTAGAAGATAGTAGTTCGGCCACGTGGCCGAAACTGAACAAGTCTCGGCCAGGACGGCCCAGCTACTATCCCAGCTTGAAGAAATGACCTGCCCTTGAGTATTGGTAGCGCGCCAGAATTGGGGCATTGGCGAATGGCCTGAATTCTGGCGAATCCAGCTACCTCGAATCCTGAAGTCTGGCGACTCCATTGAACGACAACAATCCTGCCGACAACCATGCTTCTCTCAGTCGTATCGAGCGTCTGATTGAAGCAGCGTGCGCGGGAGATGGGGATGCTCTGGGAGAACTACTAACAAGCTACCGCAAGTACATCGTATTTTTGGCTCGCACGGGTTTGCATCATCACATGCAGGCGAAAGCCGATCCGTCGGATGTTGCTCAAGAAGTGTTTCTTGCAGCCCACAACGGGATAGAAGACTTCCAGGGACAGTCCGCCGAACAGTTTGCTGCTTGGCTGCGCAGTATCCTGAGCAAAACTCTTGCCATGCACGTTCGCAGGTACTTGGGAACATCCAAACGTGACCCGCGAATCGAACAGCAGTTGAACAACAGCCTTGCGAGTGCGTCTGGTTTTTTGCAAACGCGATTGGTTGGCAACGCTGCTTCCCCCAGTCAGAACTTCGCCCGCAACGAAGCTTTCCTGCAGCTTGCCGAGGCACTTGAATCTTTGCCCGAAGACTATCGGCAAGTCATCGTGCTACGTCACATCGATGGCCAACCGTTTGCAGAGATCGCAAGGCTGATGCAGCGCAGCGTCAATAGCGTAGAAAAATTGTGGGTCCGAGGACTTGCAAAACTCAAGTCAACGATGGGTGAAACATGAGCGACATAGATGAAACGAATGATGATCGCGTGGTCGCCGCCGTGAAGGAATACATGTCGTTGCTCAGTCATGGGAACGCTCCATCACAGGAAGACTTTCTGGCTCGGCATGCCGATATCGCGGATGATTTGCGGCCGTCGCTGGAAGGCTTGGCCCTTGTGCACCAAGCGGCAGGCAACAGCGGATCGCCTGTCCCGCCGAACCTGACACTGCAAGCTCCGAGTGAGGAATTTGCCGCCAAGCCAATTGGCGACTTTCAAATCGTTGGCGAAATCGGTCGCGGTGGGATGGGCGTGGTCTATGAAGCCATCCAACTGTCGCTAAACCGCCGCGTTGCGCTAAAAGTACTGCCCTTCGCGAGTGGACTGGACGAAGTTCGTTTGCAGCGGTTCCGTAACGAAGCTCACGCGGCCGCCGCACTTCATCACACAAATATTGTGCCCGTCTACGCCGTCGGAAGCGAACGCGGTGTTCACTACTATGCCATGCAGATGATCCAAGGCAGCACGTTGGCTGATGTGATCGCCGATATGACTGGAAAAGAACCCGCTGCTGGAAATGTTGAATCAACGATCGTTGGAACCCAGACACCTAGCCCGCAGGTGGCGAAGGAAACGGTGGATCAGTTTTCTGAAAACCGATCAACGTTAAAAGAAAACACATCAGCGAATCGCGTCAAGCATTTTCGAATGGTGGTCAAGATGATCCATCAAGCATCATTGGCGATCGAACACGCTCATCTTTATGGCGTCGTTCATCGAGACATCAAGCCTGCGAATCTTTTGCTAGATTCCGTAGGGAAAATTTGGGTTGCCGATTTTGGTTTGGCACAGGTGCAATCTGACCAGTCGAATCTGACTCGTACTGGGGATCCCATGGGGACGTTGCGGTACATGAGTCCCGAGCAAGCCGCTGGGCGACGTGAAGGCATAGACCACCGCACTGACATCTACTCGCTTGGTGCAACGTTGTACGAATTGCTGACACTGCAACCGGCAATCGCTGATGGTGGCTACCGCGAAATGCTGAACCGAGTTGCGTTGGTCGAACCGCCTTCGCCCAAGTCGATCGATCCATCACTGCCGACAGAACTGGACACGATCGTTCGTAAAGCAATCGCAAAATCGCCGGCAGATCGCTACGCCACTGCTCATGAATTCGCAGATGATCTGCAAGCGTGGTTGGAAGACAAGCCGATCGCAGCCAAACCACCAACGATCATCGAACGTCTTAATAAATGGCGCAGGCGAAACAGCGGGCTGGTGGCAATGGCTGGCGTTTTGCTGTTGGTCGCAACAGCAGCTCTTGCCGTGACGACGTGGATGACATCCGCCGCGCTCTCTCGGGAGACTCAGCAGCGAGAATTCGCAGAGCGAAATTTCGATCAGGCTCTTTCCGCTGTCGAGACGTTTAGCAGTTTGAGTGAAAGTGAGCTTTCGCACCGTGACAACATGCAAGATTTGCGTCGTAGTTTCTTGGAAACATCGCTGACGTTCTATCAGGCTTTTCTGAACGAACGTGTCGCCAACGCTGATGTATCTGCGGATCTTCAGGCGACACGCGACCGTGTGCAGCGGATGGTTCAAGAACTGACGGTACTTGAGAATCTTTCGCCGTTGTACTTGCTGTCACAACAACGAGTGCAAGCAGAGGTCAATGCGACCGCAGAAACGACCGCCAATGTGCGAGCTGCGATCGATGAATTCACACGGGCAAGAGAGTCACTCAGCAATCGATTTGTTGGTGGCCTGAATAAAGAGAACAACGAATTGAGTGAGTTGCTAACGCGCCTTGACGATTCCATCCACCAACAACTGCTTCCAAAGCAAATTGAACGTCTGCGTCAACTCAATCGCCAACGACGCTTGCCATTTACCTTTAAAAATTCAGAGACCATCGCGGCTCTTGGTTTGACACAGCAACAGGTGGAACACATCGACCGTATCATTCAAGAATCCGTGCCACCCAGACCGCCCGGTGGTGGGCCAAGACATGGCGACGGTCCACACCGAGGTCCACCGAATCGACCAGGCGGAGGCGGACCTGGCGCCCCGCCTCTCGGTAACGTTCAAACTGCAATCCAAAACACAGTACGGCAGATCGTTGCCTCTCTGAGCCCAGAGCAACAAGTGAAGTGGGAAGCATGGATTGGGGAACCGTTTGAGTGGTAGAACGCCCGACTCAATCGCTAATTTTTGTGAGCCCGGGGAGTTGTCGATCGAAACGCAGACAGCCTTCCATTTCCAGGGTTCTCTCAAGTTTCGAGGATGAACTCTAGCGAACTCCGACTTGAATGAATTGACCTGGATTCAGAGCATCAGGAATGAACCAACCAGGGTTTCCTTCTTTGTCTTTGCCGATTTTCGCACCCATCTGAGGAAGACGATCTGCATCCACTTCGGTTGAAACATTTTTGTATCCTTCACCGGGCATGAACCCATTTCGTTGGCACTCAACGATCGTGTCAAACGTGGCTTGCACCAATTCATCGACATGCGATTTTTCGTGTGCCAGTGTTAGCAAGCAAGGGCGATGATCCCAAATGTGCATCCCGCGGCGACGCAAACCAGCGAAAAACACTTCGCTGTAAACCAATTCTTGAGCGAACTGAATCTTGAACAGCGATCCAAAATGAGCCAATGAAAGCGGTGCGTCCAACTGCTCGAAAACCTTGTTCAGCTCGTCCGCCAAATACTGCGAAAACTCGTTCAGTCGATCGTACATTGGTTGTCCGCCCTCTTTCAGGTGCAACATGATCGCGCGAGAAGCAGCCAGTGCTAACGGATGGCGAACAAAGGTTCCAGCGAAATAGGTCATGCCTGCCTCGGGACGACTGTCATCGCCATATTGCCAATAGCCGCCATCAAGTCCGGCCATGTATTCCGCTTTACCAGCAACCACGCCGATCGGCATTCCGCCGCCAACCACTTTTCCGTAAGAGGCCAAGTCGGCTTTGACGCCAAAGTATTCTTGAGCTCCACCAAAACCGATTCGCAAACCGGTGATGACTTCGTCAAAGATCAAAGCGGTCGGCTCGTCCTCAGTCATCTTTCGCAGTTCCCGCAAAAATTCGCCTGGCTGAAGCTCAGGCATCCGGCTTTGTACCGGCTCGACCAAAATTCCAGCGATCTCATCCATCCGCTCGCGAATGATTTGCAGCGATTCGTCAGTTCCGTAGTCAAGAATCAAAGTGTTGCCAACGTGAGTGGCCGGAATTCCTGTCGCGGCAGGAAAGCTCTTTAGTTTCTTGCTTCCGCGAGCGATCACTTCATCCAAGATGCCGTGATAATCGCCGTTGAACATGACGATTAAATCGCGACCCGTTGCGTTACGAGCAAGGCGGGTACAACCGAGAACAGCTTCGGAACCAGTGTTCGAAAACGCCATCCGCTCATTGCCTGTTAACTCGCAAAACAGCTGAGCGACTTCGCCCGCCAAAGGAGACTGAGGGCCGATGGCGTAATCTTTTTGAACCTGATCGGTGATCGCCGCTATCGTGACATCATGACTGTGCCCCAATAGGTTTGAACCAAACCCGCATGTAAAGTCGGTGTACTGGTTGCCGTCGATGTCCCACAACTGAGTACCCTTGGAGCGGTCGATGACGATCGGATGAGTCATCTCTTTCATGTTCGGACGAAAACCGGAAACCGTTCGCGGGTCGGCCATGTATTTGCGATGCTTCTGTGCATACGCTTTGCTGTTGGGCATCATCGCGCAGTTGTCGCGGATCGTTCTATCCAGGTAACTCTGTTGAGCTTCGGTCAGCTCTGTTTCGTTTAACTTCACAGTCGCGAAACGTTTTGCTTTTTTGGGCTCTTCAGCCTTGTCAGCAGGCGGAGTTGGTGAGGCTTTGGCAAGAGGAGCAGCCATGTTTTGCGGAGCAGTTGCCGAACAAACTTCCGGTGGTGCAGAGCCTGCCTGAACGACAGGTGCTGGCGCCACCGGTGTTGGAGCTGCTGCAGGTGGAGCTGCCTGTGGAACCATGTTCACTGGATAGCCAGAAAGCAAATTCAACTGAGCGGCAATCAATCGCAAGTGTTCGTTCAAGATTCCCGGAGCAACCGGGTGAACGGCAACAGGTTGCACTGCGGCTGGTTGTGGAGCGGCAGCTACCGGCGCGACTGGTTGTGGAGTCGCAACTGGAACGGCTGCTGCTTCAACGGGGGCGGTCGGTGCTGCTGGAACCGGTGCCGGCTCGGTTGAAGCAGGTACGGCAGCAAACTTGTCGGCTGGAAGTTTGTCGTCCAAGAATTCAGCCAACGAGTCAACGGTGGGAGTTTCTTCCAACAACTGTCGGAAAGTCACTTCGAAACCCATCTCCTTTTTCAAGGCCGTTGCGGTCTGGGTCAAAACAAGCGAGTCGAGTCCCATTTCAAAGAACGTCGTATCGCCATCGAATTCGCTTAACTCAAAGCCGGAGCAGTTCTCGAACACAGAGTGAATGCTCGATACGATATTGGGAATGCGGCTCATAGTATTAGTCTCCGGCGGAGTTGCGATTTGCTGAATTGGTTGTGGCGTTGTAAAAACGGCACACTCGGTTGCTGGGTTAGAAGGGATAGTTGCTGGCGCCGATTCGGGCTGAACCTGAGCAGCAGTGGAACTTTCGAGAGCAGTTCCTGGAGCGATAAAGTATCGCTTTCGTTGGAATGCATAGGTTGGTAACGTCGAATGACGACGAACACGCGGCTGGCCATCCGTACTCAGGCGTCGCCAATCGATCTTTGCGCCGGCCAGCCACAATTGAGCAACCGCGCTCATCGTACTGAACCATTCGGCGTTGTCTTCGGAAGTGTTCGAGAGTGTTGGAATCGAAATTTGATTTTTAGGATCGGCGGCATGTTGCTTTGCAAGCGTTGCCAACGTGCGACGAGGACCGAGCTCGATTAGAATCCGATCGGGGTCACCCTCTTTTTCACTCCACATTCGCGTGACAGCTTCAGAGAACCGAACGGGCTTGCGTAAATGCTCGGCCCAATACAGCGGATCCGTCGCTTGTTCGTTGCTCATCCAATCGCCCGTCACTGTGGACAAGATCGGTATTTCGGGAGCGTTCAATTTGAACTGCGAAACAAATTCTGCAAACGGATTAACGATCTCGTTCATCATCGGTGAATGGAAAGCGTGCGAAGTGTGCAAGTGTCGACAAACAACTTCTTTGGCTTCCAACTTGGCTTGTAGTTCTGCGACTTGATCATCAGGCCCAGCTACGACGCATAGACTTGGTCCATTGTAGGATCCGATCGCCATGTCACCCCACAACATTGGTTCGACTTCGGCGCCCGGTAAACGTACGCTCATCATGCTGCCACCTGGCAACGCTTGCATCGCCCGGCCGCGCTCTGCGATCATTTTCAAACCGTCTTCCAGCGAGAACACGCCAGCAGTACAGGCGGCAGCGAATTCGCCAATCGAATGGCCCATCAAAGCCGCCGGTTGAACGCCCCAAGCTAGCCAAACTTGCGACAGCGAATAGCCGATCGCAAACAAAGCCGGTTGAGTAAATTGAGTGTTGCGCAGAATCTCGGTAGCCGCTTCTTCACCGCCTACCTCCGGGAACAAAACTTCTCGTAAGTCACGCTCTAGCAACGGCAACAAAAGCTCGGCACAGCGGTCCAGGTTTTGTTTGAAAATTTCGGAATGTTCATACAGGTTTTTACCCATTCGCACGTACTGCGATCCCTGGCCGGGGAACATGAACACCACATCTCGCTGGGCAGTAGAGGCCTTGCGTTTCATATACTTTGGCGGTTTTTTGTCTGCCAAAACGGTGATGGCGTCGGCCGCCTCGCTCGAAACAATCGCTGAGCGGTAAATGAACTCGTCGCGACCAAGTTGCAATGTCTGAGACGTTTCGACAAGCGATTCGGTGTCCGCTTCTCCGCTGCGCAAATGGTTTATTAAATTATCGATATTGGCCGCCAAAGCGTCTTCGGTTTTCCCGGAGACTGGCAGAATCGCAACTGGCAATTCGTTGGATGTTTGATGCTTACTGGAATCATCCGTCTGTGCGGCAGCAACTACCGGAGCTTCTTCAAGCAAGACGTGTGCGTTCGTCCCGCCGACCCCGAACGAACTGACGCCGCCGCGACGAGGATTTTCGTTTCGCTTCCAAGGTTTCAGTGAATCGCAAACGTAGAACGGACTGTTTTCAATATCGATTTGCGGGTTTGGCTTTTCGTAGTGCAGCGTCGCTGGAATTTGTTCGTCGTGCAACGCCATTGCAACCTTGATCAAACCGGCTACGCCAGCAGCCGCAACGGTGTGACCGATGTTGCCTTTAACACTTCCAATTGCGCAGTACTGGGTTGAATCCGCTTCGGGTGTTTTTTCGCCCGTTTGTTGCTGTTTCCCATTTTCAAAAACGCGACGTAGGGCGGTGACTTCGATTGGATCGCCGATTGGGGTCGCGGTTCCGTGAGCTTCGATGTACTCAATCGATTTTGGATCAACCTCTGCCATCGCCTGAGCCATAGCAACGGCGTTCGATTGACCGGTGATACTTGGCGCAGAGAAACTTGCTTTCTCGCCGCCGTCGTTATTGATTCCAAAGCCTTTGACGACCGCGTAAATTCGATCGCCAGCAGCAACTGCGTCTTCGAGCCGACGAACAACGACAACCCCCGCGCCATCGCTGAACAACGTACCAGCTCCGGCAGCATCGAACGGACGGCAGTGTCCATCCGGTGTGAAGATGCTTCCTGTTTGGTGTACGTGACCGCTGTTTTGCGGGAAGGTCACCGAGGCTCCACCAGCAATTGCAATGTCACAGTGCCCTGAGTCAAGCGACTTGCAGGCTTCGATCAAGGCGACCAAGGAAGTCGAACATGCAGTGTTTACATTGATCGCTGGGCCGGTCAGGTTCAACGCATGAGCAATCCGAGTGGCGATGTAGTCTTTCTCGTTATAAACACCGACTTGAAACTCACCGGTTTGGCGGACGAGTTCCGGGTTGGTCAAAATGTTTTTAACAAAGTAAGAAGTGGTATACGATCCTGCCCAAACACCGATCGTTTGATCCGATTTATTGGGGATGATTCCTGCGTCTTCGAGAGCCGTCCAAGACAGTTCCAACAAAATTCGCTGCTGGGGACAAGTTAGTTCGGCGTTGCGTGGTGGGGTGCTAAAGAATCGGGCGTCGAAGTGGTCGGCGTCTTTGATGATCCCACGCGCAGGCACATAGTTCGGGTCGCTGGTGTCTCGTGGATCGATCGTCGAGTCCAATTCATCCTTGCTGAAAAACGTGATTGATTCACGTCCGTTGACGAGGTTGTCCCAATATTGGTTCAAATCGTCCGCCCCTGGCATCCGGGCCGCCATCCCAACGATCGCGTATTGGCCAGAGTTTTGATCATTGGACTTCGAGCGGGATATTTTCTTGGGAATAGGCCCCACTGACTCAGCAGCCATTTTCAAAAACGAGTCGATCGTCGGATTATCGAAAAACTCGGCTCCGGTCACGTCGATGTTCAGCTGCTGCTTGGCTTGTGCAACCACTTTGACTGCCCGGATTGAATTACCGCCCAGTTCAAAAAAGTTATCTTGGGTGCCAACTTCATCCAGTTGCAAAACATCGCACCAGATTTTTGCAAGCTCACGTTCCTGGCTCGTTTTAGGTTTAACGAACTCAGTACCAATACTTGGCCGCTTCGTGGAAGGCGGCGCGAACGATTTGCGGTCAAGCTTGCCGCTTGGGGTGTATGGAAACTTGTCAACCACGACCACCGTATTCGGCACCATATACTCTGGCAATGTCAGTCCGACGTTGGCGCGGATCTTGGAGAGGTCTGGTCCATTTTCGTTGTCGACTAGCAAGTAGCCAACGATTCGTTTGTCGCCGGGGCGATCTTCGCGGACCACCGATGCGGCTTGTCGTACTCCTGGTTGCATCGCCAACGCGGCGTCAATCTCACCCAGTTCGATACGATGACCGTTGAACTTGACCTGGTTGTCCATGCGGCCCATGTGAAAAAACTGTCCCTCGTCGGTCAGCACTGCCAAGTCGCCTGTGCGGTAGACTCGCTCGCCTTTGAAGTCGACAAACTTTTCAGCGTTCAAGTCGTCGCGTTTCAAATAGCCTAGGGTCACGCCGTCTCCACCGATCAACAATTCCCCGGGAGTTTCAGGAGGGCAAAGTTCGTTCGATTCGTCGACGATGTAGACTTGTGTATTGATGATTGGCGTACCAACCAAGATCCGGCCTTCTTCGCTGGTGATATGAGCGACGGTCGAATAAACGGTTGTTTCTGTTGGCCCATACGCGTTCCACAGTTCGCCGCAGCGATCCAGCAACGGGCGAATCAAATCTCGTGGCAACGGTTCGCCCGCCGAAGCGAACTTCATTTCTGGATTGCCGTGAAAGTCTGCTTCCAAGATCATTCGCCACATCGCAGGAGTGGCTTGCATGAAGTTGACTTCGTATTGATCCATCGCCTTGACGAGTGCGGTTGTGTCCTTTGCCGTAGCACGATCCACGACAGCAACGGATCCACCAACGACCAATGGCAAGAAGATTTCCATGACGCTAATGTCAAACGAAAGCGTCGTCGTTGCTAAAATTCGATCACTAGCAGTAAACCCTGGTGCCTCGAGCATTCCGTAAAGGAAGTTGACCGCAGCTCGGTGTTGAACTTGAACCCCTTTAGGTTTACCGGTCGATCCCGATGTGTAGATCACATAAGCGATGTCTGTTTCTGGTTCGACATTGGCACTGATCGCAGAATTGCCTGCAGCTGCGATTTTGTCCCAATCTCGATCAACAACTGTTACCGGCGCATCGAATTTGTCCGTAAGATCGCTTTGATCAAGATGAGCGATCACGAGTTTGACCTCCGAGTTTTCGACCATGTAGACCAGGCGATCCACCGGGTAATCGGGGTCCAGTGGCACATAGCCAGCGCCCGACTTCATGATCCCAAGCAATAGTGCTGGTGTATCGACATCGCGGTTGGAACACAGCCCCACTAAATCGCCTTGGCCGATGCCCTTGCTGCAAAGGTAGTTGGCCAGTTCGTTACTACGCTCGTCCAATTGGCGGTAGGTTTGCGTTTGATCGCCACTCAAAACCGCAATTGCGTCTGGAGTCTTACTCGCCTGCGCTGCAATCACTTCGTGAAGCGACTGTTGAGGAAAGTCGCGCTGAGTGGCTTCGTTGACTTGATTGTAAATTTCTTGAAGGTTCATATCGTTATGCCTATTGCGCCATCCATGTTGCAGTAAAAACATCGCTTTTAGTCGTATGGAAATGCACGTCTAATGAAGCGGGAGAGATTTTAAAATTTGGATTGGAATCCAGTGAAGCGATTCGAATGGTGTCCGGCGTACACGATTCGATTGCGACTTGTTTGAATTCGAAAAACGCTTTTGTGATCGGGTACCAGCACTTGTAGAATGCTTCCTTGGCTGAAAACGCCAACGTGAAAGCAACCGGTGGGCTCA
>CAYNNP010000062.1:0-27488 GCA_964398215.1 uncultured Pirellulaceae bacterium
TAACGGGCCACAGTATGGGTTCCCTGGCGCGTGGGGATGGGGGTACGGTTTTACGGGCCCAAGAGCTTTAAAGGGAACAAAGAATCAAGGACTGATATATGTTGACGGCAAATCAGTCTATTCGACTCTTACACGACCAGCGAAAGACATGTTTTTTATTGCGAATACTCCGGCGGCTGCTAAGCACTACCAATTTGGATTTCGAGATCCCGGTAGTTCGGTTACTGGCAACCACAACTCGCTGGGTGGATTGGGCCCAATTATTGTCAACGGCTTGGCATACGCCAATCAAAACAAATACGTTGCAGGAACAACGGGGCCTGCGACTGGTGATCCAGGGCCTTTGCTTAAGCCAAAGCTGATTCAACGCAGCAATGCAACTTTTCAAGCTCTCAATGCTCGTGGCAAAAGAACGGGGAAAACCATCGTTGCGCATCATTCGACTAAGCAACTCTTGATGGTCATCGTCCAGGAAGACGGGAGCGATGGTAAGACCTTGGACGAGCTGCGCGACACCTTGGTTCAGCTAACGATCGATAACGCAGTGTTCATGGACGGAAGCAATTCGTCCTCCTTAGCGATTGGAAAAAAGATCGTCGTTGCTCCGGCATTCCATAAAGACAATTCGCATCCGGTTGGTATCGGTTTTCGACAGTAGTGAACTCGCTATTCGTTTTGGCTCTTATCGAACGACTTTGCTCCAAACACAAATTCGATTTACGGTGTCTTTCACCCAAAGACAAGCCCAAGTGACTTTGCTTCATGGCTTTGAAACAGATGGCGATATCGCTCTTTCACGAGTCTTGCTGCTGTACATGATGTCCGTCAGGTACCATCTCCGGGTTAAATTCATCACACCGATCGAGGCGGTCAGTACGCTGGCAAAGAATATCGCCGCACCATCAAACTTGCAGCTATGAAACAAAGCATGAGTATTATTCCAGTTCCAGGCTTTGCCAAAGGTACCAACAGGCGATCGTTGCGTACGGTCGCCAGGTGCTTGCGATCTCGGTCATTTGCGCACCACTGGGCAATTCGTCCAATTCATATTGGAGCTTCATCGCGTTCTTGATTCCCAGGTCGTCGACCGGCAGCACATCAAGTCGCCCCAGCGAAAACATCAAGAACATTTGAGCGGTCCAGCGCCCGATTCCTTTGACCAAAATCAGTTCTTGAATCACCGCTTCGTCGTCGTTGCGATGAATCGTATCAAGACAGCAGACTTTGGCTTTCACTTTCTCCGATAGATCCAGGATATACGTCGCCTTTTGGCGCGAGACACCCAACTCACGCAATTCATCGAGCGAAAATTCTAGGATCGCATTTGGCGAGATTCTTTCTGGCTGAACTGCATCTGCAAGCCGCCCGCGAATCGTTCGCGCTGCAGCGACGGAAATCTGCTGCGAAATGATCGAGCCTATCAACGTACCGTAACGATCGCGTTTAGTCCTGGCTGTGAACGGACCGACCGCTTTCAGCAGCCGCTTCATCACGGGGTCGCGCTTGCGCAAATGAGTGCAAGCGGTTTCGATTTGTTGGGCGTAAAACGGCATCTGGGGTGAACCTTCGATTGATCGGCGTTGTCAATTCGTTGCTTACTAGACCTTTTCAGTCACAAGGAGAATAGATGACTAAACCTGATGAACGGCTTGTAATTTCTGGTACTGTAACCGAGTCGCTTGCCAACACGCGTTTTCGAGTACGATTGGAAACGGGGCAAGACATCCACGCCTATCTTGCGGGCAAGCTGAACCGTTTTCGCATTCGCGTCGTACCTGGCGATTCTGTTCGTGTCGAACTTTCGCCCTACGACCTGCACCGCGGGCGGATCGTTTTTCGCGAAAGGTGATGGCGATCTTAAACCAATTGCTGCGGCGATGAAATCTCCGCCGCGATGGCTGCAAAACTTGCCCGTTCTTGGCACCGCCAGATGATTGCCTCGTTCAACTGATCGTGAATGTCTAGACCGTCAAAAACGGCAAACGATAGATGACGAAAGATTGGCTTGCGAGGTTGAAGGGCGATGGCAAGTCGTTTTCGATTTGCATCGGTGCGATCACCAAAGTTGGCAACGAACTCGCGGACGGAAACGGCGTATTGCGAGATCGCTGCTTCTACTCGTGATACATACGTTGCCAGATTGATCTCGCGACCAAGGCTGCACTTGATCAAATCGCTTTGCATACCGCGCAGGATCAATTCCCAGCGAGCCCGGTCGCGGTCGTCCTTGTGTCCTTCGACGGTTCGGTGCAGCAAACGATACCAACGCGACTTGAGCTTGTACTGGCTGCCGTTTTCCAGACGGACAATGCAACCTTCACGGTTTGTCCAATCTTCGATCTCGTCGATCCAAGTTTTAAGAGGTTTCGAAACGTCGTATCGTTTTACACATTCCACACCAAACTGCGACGCGAGTTTTAACAATTCAGTGTAGCCCACAAGACTCCCCGAGATGTTATCACGGATTCCAGTCAACACTAAACGGTCGACTGGATGGTCCATAACAATCCACCGCTTCCGGCTGCACCACTCGAACAATGGTGTATGCCTTTTGGCTTGGCAGTGGACGATCAGCCCATCGTAGTCAGCACTGGCGGATGTCGCAAAGTCCGAAGCATCGTTGGCAATTTGCGAAGTTCCACGGCGGGTTCGCCATACGTTGCCGTGTGATTCTGATGCAGTCGGAAAGACCAAGCTGCCGTCGAGTTTCTCCAACACCTCTGCCTTGACGAATTCGTCTTGCGTCAGTTGATCGATCGGTTTGAAGTTCGCGTAGGGACGTGACAAGAGAGTTCCATCTGCGGCAAATGTAATTCCCCGAGTTTCTAATCGATTGACTTGCTGTCGAAACTTGGCTTTCGTTTCAGCTTGCCCCAAAGTGTTGGCTTTTTTGCTTTGACGTTCATTGACGAATATGGCGCCGCCATCGAACCAATGATACGTCCGAACACCAGAAACCATCTGCGACAACTGCCGCATCTCTGGCAATCTTGGCGCATGATGGTCAGTTGGCAGTGGATGTACGGTCACGCCACTATGCTGACGAACAAACTCTGCGACGTCTGCAACCACCTGTGCGAGCGATTCGGGCAACTCACACTCTGGATAGTCGCGGCGGAATTTTCTCCATCGACGAATGCTGCCACGGCTTGTTCCCATTTCGCAGCGCAATAGCCGATTCAATCGCCATGGCGGCGCATCGCGACTGTCCATCGCAGAATCAACCGCGATTTTAAGTTTGGCTGGATCCAATTCACTATGCCGCACCATCAACCACAGGTCCGCCAAGTCTTTTGGACGCCATGAGTAGCCTTCGCGCTCGATCAATCCATGTAGCTTCCATCCAAACCCAAGCTCGGGTGCCACGGACAGGAACTGAAGGTCGTACCCAGCAGATTTGATCGGAACCATAACAGCTGGTAGCGGGATGGGATCGTTGAATCCGATATCGACCTGCAATTGGGACGATTGCCCATTGAAAATGCAAGGCGCCAAAATTCGCACGCCTGGAAAATCAGTGTCTGCAAAAATCGATTCGACTTGCGCGTTGGCCGTATCAAAGACAATGCCATCGTTCAGATCCGTTCGCAGCGCTGCGATCATCTCCCTGCCGGCCAGCTTTGGGTCATCGTGGCCGACAGCGACGAAATCCAAATCGTCACAATTTCGCCGCGATACGCCGACCCACAACCCAGTCACATAACTTCCACGAACCAACATCGTAGTTTCCGTGGCGTATTTGGTTTGTCGAGCGATCGCGGCGGTAAGGATGCGCCGATCGATCATGCCCACCACGCATCCATTTGGTGAGCCGTGTCAAAAACAACGGTCTCACGTTTCGTCTCTACGACTTGAAAATCGTTGTCCGCCAAAGCACGTTGGACGTTTTCAATCGTCGCGTCAGCCGATGACTGGTCGCCTTGATAGATCCGCAAGTTAGCGAACTGGATAACAGTGGACTCGGTGCGCTGGAACGGATTGCGTGATGGCACGAAACCGTAGCGGTCGCCAAGTTGATTCAATCGCGCAAAGTCGTGTTCATAAACATCTGCGTTGATCTGCAGTTTGATATGAACTTCGTGGTAATTTTCTTTGGAGAACGGTGTGACCGTCGGCAAAGATTCGTGCTCAAGCTTTGCACGCTGAACGGGCAAGCCCGCTTGGTCAGCAAGCTCGCAAAGCTCCGTTAGCCGCTGTGAAATACGTCCAACGGCGCCGGCCAATTGGTCGCGAAAATGCACCGTGATCATGACGTCACGCTGTTGGCGATCGTCTTTCTGAAGATCAACGACCGTGAACTTGACTTTGTGATTCCGGCAGAACGCTTTGCACTCTTGCATTCGATCAGCGTCGATCTGCACCGTAAGATGGGCGTGGAATTTTCCAACCAGGGCACTGAATCCTTCGCTGCAATAGCGAACAAGTGATTCAACCGTTTTTTCTGTAGCATTCATGTTCGTGGATCACCGCCGTTCTATGTTGCCACAATCGATCGCTAACTCTTGCTGGCCCCCTAAAAGAGACAAACCCGCCAAATTGGTTCGCTGTCTCTTTTTGTGTCTGGCAGATGAATTCCGATTAACGATTGAATCACACTCTCGCCGGTCATTCGCGCGCGGCGGGGGTAATCCGCAGCGTCATGGTTTTTTCACCGCGTTTGACGATGATATCGACCTCCTCTCCGATCTTCAGAGCTTCGATCGCGTAAGTGTAGTCATAGATGTTCTCGATTTTCTTGCTGGCAAGCCGAAGGATAATGTCGCCGCCTTGCACTCCAGCCTTCGCTGCTGGCCCGTTTTTGCCGACACCACTGAGTTTCAATCCTTTGATGTCGCCAGCGACGTAATCTGGAATCGTCCCCAAATACGCTGTCAGTCGCGCGCGTGGGACTTCCTCTTTCGATTCGCCTTCCTGAAGCTTGAACTCGGGAACTTTTGTTGACGTGAGCATTCCGCGGGCAAGCAATGCGAACAGCCGTGCCGTTTTCGCTGCTCCCTCATAGTTCAATTTGTCGGCAGTATCGCGCGGAGTGTGATAATCTTCATGAGCACCCGTGAAGGCTGAAAGGATCGGAACATCGCGCGACACAAAAGCAGACGCATCGGTCGGCAATCGAGTGCTGGTTGGATCAAGCTTGAGGCTCAAGCCGACTGGAATGTTCCGGCGTTGCACTTCGGCTTCAAATCCCGGTGACGAACCGATGCCTTGCACGACCAATTTTTCGCGAAGCCGCCCCACCATATCTAGATTCAAATAGGCTGCAATCGCGGGAGTAAGCGGCACATCCATTGGGTTGACCCCATGAGCGTGTGCCTGACTGAAGTCAATTTTGGGCGCGGCCTTGGCGTGCGGATTCGCTGGCGCCTTCTTGTTATCCTTTGCAGCGTCATCAGATTTATCATCCGCATCCGCATGTGGGTCGGTGCCAGCCGCATGGGCATGGGCGTGGGGGTCAGCGACGAACTTGGGAGCGTTCGGGTACAAGTCGTAGTATTCTTTTACGAATTGTTTTGATCCAAACAACCCAAGTTCTTCTCCACTCCAAGCCGCCAGTACGAAATCACGTTTGGCTTTCAAGCGACCGGCTTTCTTTTCAGCTGCCAGGTATTGAGCGATCTCTAGCATCACAGCAACGCCACTCGCATTGTCATCGGCACCAAAGTGAATTTGATCGATTTCATCGTCCTTCGCCAGGCTATTGCTACCGCCACCACTGCCAAGGTGATCAATATGAGCGCCCAGTATGACGACCGGATTTGTAAAGTCTGCCTTGTCGCCGCCATTCAGTCGCGCGACAACATTGCGGCCAATCCCGGTGTTGCGTTTGATGCCAATTTTTGCCGATAGCTTAACGCCTTCCAGCAGAATTCCCATTTGCAAGGAACCATCATCAAGTTTGGTTTGTGTCGCTTCAAGGTTTTCGTTGGCGGCCTTGAACATATCGCTGGCCACTGCATCACTAATCGACACGACACCGATACTGACAGCGGCTTGGGAAGCGTCTTTATCAAAACGCATCAAATCGTTTTTTACTTTGCTAGTGGGTCCAGCAACAAAGATGATTCCTTTCGCACCCAAATCGCGAGCAATGGTAGCTTTGCGGCGCGGCGCGCTAAAACGGGCCAATTGCTGACGACGTTCGGCCGTGATTTCTTGCGGCAAGTCACGGAGAACCATGACCCATTTGCCGGCAACGTCCAGGTGCACATAACTGTCATATTCTTGGACGCCCTCGCTTGGTGGTACGACCATCCCGTAGCCAGCAAACACGACTTCAGATTCTGACACCTCGCCAACATCGGAGAACGTCATCGGCCGCCACTGCTTATCAAGTTCTAGGTTTGTATTCCCGAACTTCAATTGGTTCTGATCGGTCAGTGTCGATCCCGCTGGGAACTCAAAAGATTGGTAAAACGTGCCCTTTTGGCCAGCCGGTTCGAATCCCAGACTTTCTAGATACGCTGCCACATAGGCCGTCGCACGTCGCTCGCCTTCGGTACCGGTCAAACGGCCGCCAAGTTCCTTGCGGGTCAAGTAATCGACGTGACGCATTACGTCAGTCGGCAAGAACTCGGGCGTTGATGCGTCTGCTGCCGCCAGCGCTGCTGATCGATCACCACCGTCTTGATCCAACTTCAAAAGCTCGCGGGCTTTTTGGTCGTCCCAGTCCGCCATGAAAATCTGCGATCGCTTGACGGCGGTTCGTGTCGAAGTCCAAGACAATCGATTTCCATCGGGTAAGAAAACGGGCAAGCTGTCAAATCCTTTGACATGCGTCACACGAACTGGTTCGCCCTTGCCGTCAGCCCGAACCAAGTACAGCTCGAAATTTCCAAATCCATGTTTGTTGGTTCCAAAGATCAGGTAGTCGCCACTGGGATGGTAGTACGGCGCCCAGCTCATCGCGTTAATGTTGGTCAAGCGTTGGACATCGCTGCCATCGATCTTCATTGAATAAATTTCAGCCGTTAGGCCGTCAATCGAAAACCGCCGCCAGCAAATTCGTTGTCCGTTCGGCGAAAAGAACGGTCCGCCATCGTAGCCAGGAACATTCGTCAGGCGTTTCACATTTGATCCATCTGCGTTCATCAGATAGATCTCGTTCATATACGCAGCATCGGTCTTGAAGAGCTGCGTTTCGCGCTCGCTAAGTTTTCGCTCAAACGCTTGTCGGTTGGAGGCAAACGCGATCAATTTTCCATCGGGGCTGTAACTCCCTTCCGCATCGTAGCCCTTTGCATCGGTCAGTTGTCGGTACTTACCCGACTCGGTGCGTTCAAAAAGTTCATAGGTTGGATCGTAATCCCAGGCGTAACGTCGATCTTTGCCGGACTTGCGAAAATCCAGTTCAGCCTGTTGTTTGTCGCGTGCTTTCGGATCGGTATGGGTGCTGGCAAACAACACACGCTTGCCGTCAGGATGAATCCAAGCGCAAGTAGTTTTACCATGACCAGGTGATACTTTTTCAATGTCGCCGGTTTCCAAATCCATCCGATAGATTTGATAGAACGGATTGGCTGGATCACGCTCGCTTTGGAACACCATTTTGGTGCCGTCAGAACTGAAATATCCTTCACCAGCACGCTTGCCCTCGAAAGTGATCTGTCGCACATTTTTCAGCAGCAAGGTTTCGCGTTTTTCGGCTTCGGCGCGGAGACGTTTTTCTTCGCGTTTTTCGGCTTCGACTTCGGCGCGGAGACGTTTTGCTTCGGCCACGTCAATTATGATCGAATCCTGCGACATGCCGACGTTGGCAGTCAGGCACAAGATTAGGATTGCGAAAATCGGTTTGGTCAATTTCAACATGCGTGTCTATAGATTCGATGGAGTGATCGATGGAATCGGTAAATGTTAATCGGAGCTTTTCATTCTATCAGACCTGCAACCCGTGGGCTCCACGCAAGCAAATCAGGCCGTCGCTCCAATCGGCGAAAAGCCCGCGTCTGTCGTCTGGATCCGTAAAAGTCCGAATCTCGCAAGCCTGCTTTCTTGCATCCTCTTTGGCCAGCCCAAAGAGCTGAGCATAACTGGCTTCTGGGTCGGGTCGGTTGTCATCGGATTCTTGCTGGATTCGAGCGGTTGCCTCAAAGCGGTAAATTTGTACCCAGCCAGGACGTTGCACCGCCACCAAGCGAACGGCTTCGATTTTAGCCATACGCCCAAAGTATCCGTGGTCGGTGAGGTGTGCGCGAATCGCGTTCTCCATGTCCTTATCGCCGGTCCAGTTCGCCCATCGCTCCATCAGGTGCTTAATCCAACCGTTCATTCAGGTCCTTTTGATTGCCAGAACATTATCTTTGTCGTCATGATCATATTTCACGCAGGATTGTGGATTTTAGCGAACCGGCGAGCCCACAAACGTTCGGTTTGGCGATTAAAATACTTTCTCCGTCCCGCCCACCTCGCACTTTCGTGAAAGTCCTCGCATGCTAATTGCCACCCGTTCTTGCGTTTCATGTTTCACCATTCTCTTGGCTTGTCTATTGGTTTGTCCCGTAATGGCTGACGATCCGAAAAAGGAAGCCAAGAAACCAGCAGCCAAAAAGACGGATGGCAAGTCTGATGCTGCCAAAAAACCGGCTGACAAAAAGCCCGCCCCCAAAAAGCAAGCTGACGCAAAAAAGGATGCACCCAAAAAAGATGTGAAGAAGGACGCGAAAAAAGCTGCGCCGAAAAAGGATGCTAAAAAGAAAGAGCCGCCTGCCAAGAAACCGGCGCCCAAGCCGCAGCCGATTTTCAACGATCCAGGATTGGAAGCGGCCGTTCGCGCCGAAGTGTTTGAAAAGCGATACAACAAAGCAGTGATCACGAAAGATGACGTCGTTAATATCTCACGGGTTGTTGGCGTTGGCAAAAAGATCAAGAACCTGGAAGGCCTGCAGCACTGCAAGGCGCTGATGTTGATCGATCTACGGAACAACGAAATAGCGGACCTGAAACCGATCGCGGGACTTGGACGTCTGCAGTCGGTCAGCCTTTCAGGCAACAAGATCAAGGATCTCAAGCCAATCGAAAATCTGACCAACATGCAATTGTTGGACTTGTCGCAAAATCAGATTGCGGATCTGACCGCTTTGAAAAAGATGTCCAACTTGCGAACACTTTACGTTGCGAACAATGAACTCAAAGCGATGGATCCGATCGCAGGGCTGTCAAAGATTTGGTCGCTTGATGTATCGGGCAACAAAATCTCTGATCTAGCACCGGTCGCAAAACTCGGCTGGCTTTCAACACTTGACATTGCCGACAACGAAGTAAAAACACTGAAGCCGCTAGTGTCGTTGCGAGAACTGGACATGTTGCTGATGTCCGGAAATCAAGTCAAAGATTTGGCGCCACTGATAGAGATGTGCAAAAAGGATTTCGAAGGCGAGCGCCGATTCGCTCCTTACATGGACGTGTATCTCGGCAAAAATCCTGTCGACGCGAAAATGAAACCGCAACAAATGAAGCAACTGAAATCTTTCGGCGTCGATGTCTACGACAAGTAACTCGGCCAAGGACGTATTGGTCGCAGAGTCGAACAATTGAATTCACTTTTTTTTGTAGACTTCCTTGGGGTCGAACACTCGGCGGCCAACCACTTTCGCTGTTTCGCTGAGGGTATCGACCTGCCGAAAAAAGCAGCTTCGATAGCCCTGGTGACATGCGGCATCGCCAATCTGATTGACCTTGATCAGCAACGTATCCGCATCGCAATCAAAATAGATCCCTTTGACCTCTTGGACGTTGCCGCTTTCTTCGCCTTTGCGCCACAGGCGATTGCGACTGCGGCTGAAGTAACAAACATGTCCTGACTTCAGTGTTTCCGCATACGCTTCGTCGTTCATATAGGCCAACATCAGCACTTCGCCCGTGGCTTCGTCCTGCGCGATGACTGGGATCAAATCGTTCTTTTTAAAGTCTGGTCCGTTCACTCGTCGGTCTCCTTGGTCTCCGATCGGCAATGTGCTGATTACCAAAAGAGAATACCTTGTTGGCCAAAGATAGCCTAGCGATTGGATTCCCGGCAGTTTTGCGTGCAGTCGTGATAGCCAGCAGTTACATTTTGCACATCAAGAGTGTTTACCGGAGATTTTATTGTGCGCGTACTGAAATCGGCAGTTTCGTTTGGTTTGATCGTTGCCCTGATGTCAATTGGCACCAATGCGGCCGCCAAGAAACCCAACGTCGTTTTGATCATGACCGACAACCACGGTGCGTGGACGTTGGGTTGCTACGGCAATCAAGAGATACGAACGCCGAATATCGATCGGCTCGCAGCTCAAGGCACTTTGTTCACGCGGGCATTCGCGTCGAACCCAGTTTGCTCTCCCACGAGGGCAACATTTTTGACAGGGCTGATCCCTTCGCAACACGGCGTCCATTCGTTCTTGGGTGGCGGGCGTTTGCAAACAGGCCCCGAAGCACGCTGTACTTTGGATGAATTCACTTCGCTACCCGAAGTGCTTCGTGAACAAGGTTACCGATGCGGCTTGGTTGGCAAGTGGCACTTGGGGGCAAACCTGTCTCCACAAGAAGGCTTGGACGATTATTGGATCACGATGCCGCACGGCGGAACCAGTACTTTCTACGGCGCCAAGGTGATCGAGGATGGCAAGATCCGCACCGAGCCAAAGTACATGACGGATCTATGGACTGAGCACGCCGAAAAATTCATCAGCCAGAGCGCGGATCGCGACGAGCCTTTCTTTTTGTTTTTGGCCTACAACGGTCCCTACTCACTAAGCCGGTTATTGCTGCGTGAAGGAAAAAACCGGCACGCGGCCTACTACGCCGACAAAGACATGCTGTCGTTCCCACGCGAGAAAACGCATCCATGGCAATTCAGCAATCGGGACTACATCAACAATCCTATCTCCGCCAGACGTGTGGCAACCGAAGTCAGCGGAGTGGATGATGGCGTTGGCTCGGTGATGCAAGCCTTGGCAAAGCATGGGATCGACGAGAACACTGTTGTGATTTTTGTCGCCGACCAAGGCTGGGTTGGCGGTCACGGCGGGTTCTTTGGGATGGGTGACCATACACGTCCGCTCACCGCGCGCGATGGCATGATGCTGATCCCAACAATCTGGCGCCATCCAGGTTCCATTGTGCCCGGAAAGAGAACCGATCGAATGGTTACCAATTACGATTTCATGCCAACGATGCTTAGCTATCTGGGACTTGAAAACAAGACACCAACGCAGCCACGTTCACCTGGTCATGATTATTCGGCAACGCTATTAGGTGACGCGGACAAGGACAAACCCAACGCACCGATTTTTTATGAGTACGAAAACCTGCGATGCATTCGGACGGAATCGGTGAAGTATGTGCATCGACATCCTAACGGACCGCACGAACTGTATGATCTGAAGGCCGACCCGGATGAATTCGTCAACTTGGTGGATCAACCGAACTGGCAAACAAAACGTCAGAAGTTGAATGAGCAATTGACGGATTTCTTCGACAAACATGCTCTCCCTAAATACGACATGTGGAAAGGCGGGACTTCGCAAGTGCGGATCCATGATGGAATCGACGAGGAACTGGCGCAATTGGTTTCTGTTGACCCGCCATCGGCGCCCGATGGATTCCAACCACAGCAGATCAACGTACCCGACGGATTTTCAGTTGAACTGGCAGCTGGCCCGCCATTGGTTACCCATCCCACGATGGCGTGTTTTGACGACGCGGGGAATTTGTACGTTTGCAATAACGCGGGCGTGAACATGGCCAACGAAGAGCTTGAGAAGGCGCTGCCGAACTCGATTGTACGTCTGACTGACCAAGACAATGATGGGCGTTTTGATACGTCAACGGTCTTTGCCGACAAGATGACGTTTCCAATGGGTGGCGCCTGGCACGAGGGTTCTTTGTACGTTGCATCGCCGCCAAACATTTGGCGATTGACGGACACCGACGACGACGGAATCGCTGACCATCGCACCGCGATCGTGACGGAGTTTGGCTACAACGGTAACGCAGCAAGTGTCCATGGTTGCTTCAATGGACCCGATGGGCGAATCTATTGGACCGACGGTTTTCATGGCCACGAAATCAAAGACGATGATGGAACAGTGACCAGTAAACGCGCTGGCTCCTATCTGTTCTCGTGCCAAGCGGATGGATCGGATGTGCAAATTCACTGCGGCGGTGGCATGGACAATCCAGTCGAAATCGACTTTACCGAAAGCGGCGACATGCTGGGCACCGTCAATATCTTGTACACACGGCCGCGAGTCGATTGCATGATGCATTGGCTTCATGGCGGTGCGTATCCTCATCGCGAAAAAGTCTTGGACGAACTAAAGGTAACGGGTGACTTTTTGGGGCCCATCCATCGGTTTGGGCACGTTGCGATTTCCGGTGCGATGCGATATCGAAGTGGCGTGATGGACCATCAATGGAAAGATGATTGGTTTGCAACGTTCTTCAATGGCGGCAAAGTCGTCCGAATGCAGGTCAAACCAAACGGATCAAGCTACAGCGTCAGCCAACATGAGTTTCTTAGTTCGCCAAGCCGAGAATTTCATCCCACCGATGTTCTTGAAGACGCCGACGGTAGCTTGTTGGTGATCGATACCGGTGGCTGGTTTTATCGTGGTTGCCCAACATCGCAGTTCGCCAAACCCGAGGCGTTGGGCGGAATCTATCGTGTTCGGCGCGATGGAATGACGCCAATGGTTGACCCGCGCGGAACTCGAATCGAATGGGCAAAGCAAAATGGGCTAAGCCTGATGCGCCTGATCAACGACACGAGATTCGAAGTCCGTCGTCGAGCCGTCAGCGAGTGTGTGTCGCGAGGCAAGTCGATCATTCCGACGCTGAAAACCTATCAAACAAGAGGCGATATTCGAGTTCGGCAAAACATCGTTTGGATACTGATACGATTGGCGGCACAGAAAGCGACCGCTTCCGAATCAACCGCAATCTTACTGGCTTCACTAAAAGACAAACGAGCAAATATTCGCCAAGCAGCCTGCATGGGATTGGCGCTGAGCGCCGCGGAAGTCAACGCCAGTGATCTCTTTCCGCTATTGAATGATCCGTCACCACACGTCCAGCGCCAAGCAGTCACAACGCTCGGCAAACTAAAGGATCCGATCGCATCGCAGCCATTACTGAAAAAGCTGAATTGGGATCTGGACCGATCAATGCAACACGCTGTCATTTACTCGTTGATTGAAATTGCTGATCAAACCACGCTCCGCCCTGCGCTCCGATCGCCGAATTCCGCGCAGATGTATGGTGCGATGATCGCGGTTGACCAATTGGACAAAACTTCTTTGACTGCCGACGATGTCATGCCGCACCTAACGGCAGACGAGCCATCGCTGCGTGCTTATGCATTGAAAGTTTGCCTTCGGCACGATGATTGGACAGGGCGCTTGGTTGGTTTTTTGAATGCACAGTTGGCTAACCGCAGTTCAATTACCGAGATTCCGGACGTGATTGAACAATTGGTGACAAAGTACGCGGCGGACGCCCGCGTCGCAGCTGGCACTGCTCCATTTTTAAACTTGCGAAATTCGACGAAAGCGAGAGACGTTGTCATTGCTGGAATCACATCGGCAAACAAACTACCGCTTCACACACAGTGGCAAGATTCAATTCGTGACTTGTTGGCATCACAGGACTTGAATCACGTTCGTGAAGGAATTCGCATCGCAGCGGTGGTCGACACATCGCCAATCGCACGAGAGCTTGCAAAGATAGCCAACAACAAAGAGCTGCCAGCTTCCGTGCGAGTTAGCGCGATTCGGGCAAGACAGGGCGTCAGCAAACGCTTGGACGATTCAGCATTCCAGATGCTAACGAGTGTGATTGCCGATAGCACATCGCCCAGCGAAGCGAACCAGGCTGCTAAATTGATTGCGCAAGCCTCTTTGAATCCAAGCCAACTGGAATCGCTTGTTGCTCTGTTGCCAACCGCGTCGCCAATGCAACTTCGCGATATGATTCGATGTTTTTCGAGAACCAAGGATACGAATTTGATTGATCGTTTTCTTGATGCAGTCGGCCAATCCAAATCCTTGTTGACCATTCCCGAAAACGAACTCTCGGACATTGTCAAACGGTATCCGCCAACCACGCTCGATAAAGCAAACGCACTGTTGGATCGGATCAAGCAAAACGAGCAGCAAAAAATCGAACGTTTGGCAAGCTTGAAACAACTTTTAAGCAGTGGAAACGCACAACGCGGAAAGGCAGTTTTCTTTAGCGAAAAAGCAAAGTGCTCAGCCTGTCATCGCGTCGGTCAACAGGGCAAGCGAGTTGGGCCTGAGTTAACGACGATCGGCGCTAACCGATCTGAAAGTGATCTGTTGGAATCTATTGTCTTGCCTTCAGCCAGTATCGTACGTGATTTTGGTACGGTCACAGTTTTAACCGACGATGGGCAAGCGATCAGTGGTTTGGTTGTCAGTGAATCGAATGACAAACTGGTTTTGCAACAGAACACTGGTAACCAAATCACGATTGAGCGTGATGAGATTGAGCGGGTCAAGCCGAATCCGGTGTCGATCATGCCCAACGGCTTAGACGAAGCACTTAGCCAGCAGGACTTGGTCGACGTTGTTGCGTATCTAAGAAGCTTGCAGTAGTGACTACAGTCAACGCAAAATATCAGCTCGCTTTGTTTTCGATTTATGCGATCGCGATGGCGTTGCTAGAAGCCGTCGTTGTTGTCTACATGCGGCAACTGTACTATCCCGAAAATCCCCAAGAAGTGTTTCCGCTTTCGTTTTTGGATTCGTACAATCCAGCGGTCGAACTGAGTCGTGAAATAGCCACGATCGTGATGATCATTGCTGTCGCATTGATCGGGGAATCGCGCAGCTTGAGTCGGCAGTTTGCCGCATTTTTATACGTCTTCGGCCTGTGGGATATTTTCTATTACGTGTGGCTCAAAGTCCTGATGGACTGGCCGCGAACGTGGTTGGAATGGGACGTACTGTTCTTGGTACCGGTGATCTGGCTGGGACCTTGGATTTGCCCCGCCGCAGTCGCAGCGCTGTTCACCGTTTGGGGAGCCTGGGCGCTGACAACAAAAAGAAATGTTCATTTCAGACGTGCAAGTCTGGTTGTATTTACGACAGGATCAACACTCGGCCTAGCAACCTTCTTTGAGCCCGCCATCACCTATGCAAACCAGCATGGCCACGAGGCGCTCAATCGATTTGCGCCCAACGGGTTTTGGTGGCCCCTCTTTGCCATCAGTCTGATGATGATGGCAGCGGGACTATTGATGGCCAGCCAAACTGACAAGCCGGTTACATAGAGACGAGAGATTTTCGGTCTCTTGATTTGGTAACCAGCGCGTGAGTTTTGGAGTAGCGATTTTATTTGCTTCCTCGCTGGTACTTTTTGCGGTACTTGTCGTACAGCATCGTGTGGCGACTGCTCAAGTCAACGACTCGGCCTTGGATCCATGCATCGGTGACGTTGGAGGTGCCCTCCATGATGTCTCCATCGGACATGAATAGCGTCGCATCCTTGCCGGGTGTGATTGAACCGATTTGTTTATCCACACCAAAGATTTCGGCAGTTGCTAACGTGATCCGTTTGATGGCTTCGTCGGGGGACAAACCATAGGCAACAGCGGTGGCTGCATGATAGGGCAAGTTTCTTGCCGCCGCAGCTCCGTTTGGCGACCCAGCACCTGCGCCGCCGATACAGTACCTGACCTTTGCGTCGGTCAATCTTTTGGCCAAAGTATACGGAGCGTCGTAAGCATCATTCCGGCGCATCGGCAATCGATGCACGCCACTGATCATCACAGGCACGTCATACTTTCGCAGAAGCCCCGCACAATCGGCCGCGTCATAGCCTCCGAAAATGATCAAGCGAAGATCATGTTCTTGAGCGAAAGCGACGGCAGATTCAATCTCTAGCAATTCATCGGCTTGGGCGATCAACGGCAACTTTCGATTGATTACCGGAAGCAAGCTTTCAAGGCGAACGTCGGTTGGCGTTTGATTGGGTGTAGCCTTGCGGTTTGCTTGATACTGCCGCGCCTTGGTCAACAAGTCCGCAAACTCTGTACGTCGTTGCTTTCGTTTGCTGATCCGTCCGTCGGCGCTAGTGTCGTTTGGTTCCAGATAGCTCCAGTCCACACTCAATCCAGCGGTGCCAACCAGCGACATCTCGCCCGCTGTCCAGCCATCCAATTGGATCAAAGCCGCTTGTCCACGCAACCAACGACCTTGTGGTGATGCCACTGCAAACAACACGCCATTGGCGCGAGCAACCGGAATCAACTCACTGTCAGGGTTGATGGCTTCGATCGCGCGTGCGTTGGGATTCAAGCTACCGAACTCGCGCCGATCATCGGTCGCGTCGACAGCGCTGATTTCTCGCAACCCCAGATCGGTTAGCGGTTCGATCAGACCTGGGTAAACATGTTTTCCGCACGCATCGATCGTGATCGCTTTCTTGGGCGCTTTGATTTTCTTTCCAACCGCAGCGATCTTTCCATTTGCGAAAAGAACGCTCCCGTTTTTGATCACGTCGCCGTCTACGGTGTGAACAATGGCGCCCGTAATCAAGACGGGTTTGGTTTGCGGTGCACCTGGAATCTGATCATGACCATGCGCGACAGTCACGATCATCAAACCGATCATAGCGAGTGAGATTTGAATAGTCCTGTTCATCTTCGTCGCTCCCATTGGGTGTGAATATGTCCGTTTGATCCGTGAGCCCCACAATAGATATCGTGTCGCATCCATCGGTCTTCTTCCGCGATAGGTTTGTCTTTCTTTACTGTTTTGCTGGCCGCATTTTTTCCGTCCAAGACTTTTTGCACCAAGTGTGCGTGCAGTTTTGCGTCTCTGGCACGAAGCTCGGCGTCCGTCTCGAGGTCAAAGTATTTTCGACCGTTGATCCATGTTTGTTCACAACGTGATAGGTTCGACAGTGGCGGTCCACTCCAAATCACAAGGTCCGCATGCTTGCCTGGTTTAAGCGAGCCGACATGCTGATCGATCCGTAGTTGTTTCGCAGGATTCAATGTGACGAACTTCAACGCTTCTGGTTCGCTAACACCACCGTATTTGGCAGCCTTGGTCGCTTCGGTGTTCATGCGGCGAGCCAGTTCACGGTCATCGCTGTTGAACGAAACGACGATGCCTTGATTGTGCATCAATGCGCCGTTGTAGGGGATCGCATCGTAGACTTCGAATTTATAAGCCCACCAATCCGAGAATGCCGACGCCATCGCGCCGTGCTTGGCCATTCGATCGGCAACTTTGTAGCCTTCCAAAATATGCTGTAGCGTTCCGATGCGAACACCGAATTCTTCCAAGACATCCAGGGTCGCTGTGATCTCGTCTTGGCGATAGCTGTGGCAGTGAATCCACCGCTCGCCTCGCTGAATTTCGGCAATGGTCTGAAGCTGTAAATCAATGCGAGGTGGCAGACGATCTCGTTTGCCAGCTCGCCACCTGCGCCACGCTGCATCGTACTCGCGAGCGGCTAAGAACTGGTCGCGAAAGATCTGCTGAACACCCATCCGTGTGTTGGGATAACGCGATGTGCTGCGTTTGACATTTTCGCCTAAAGCAAACTTGATTCCGAGAGGCGCCTCGGACATCCGCATACCTTCCATGCTTTGTCCCCATCGCAACTTGATGACTTGATTCTGTCCACCAATTGGATTGGCCGAGCCATGCAAGACATTGGCAGCCGTCAACCCACCGGCAAGTTGCCGATAAATATTGATGTCGGTGTTGTTCACAAAGTCACCGATCCGCACTTCTGCAGTAACGACTTGGCCCGATTCGTTGATGCCACCGTCGCTGCCCATGTGTGAGTGGCAATCGATCAGACCTGGCGAAATATGTTTGCCGCTGGCATCGACGACCACGCAGTTCTTAGGAGCCTTTAACGATTCTCCGATCGCTTTGATGATTCCGTTACGAACCAAGATGTCAGCTTCTTTTAGTACACCCTGCTTCTCGCACGTCCAAACCGTCGCGCCGCGAAACAAAACTGTCGCTGTTGGGGCAACAGGTTTCTCCAAACCAAAGGCACCCAGCGGATACATGGGCGGCGAAGGATCGGATTTTACGACGTTCGCTTTCGGTTTATCCTTCGGCTTTTCTTCGCCCGAATCCGCCTTTGGCTCTTCGGCGCCCTTTTTCTTTTTCGCGTCCTCTGGCGAAACATCAAGCGTGACGACTTGCCCGCTGGGTAAAGACAGTTTGCCCAGCACCGAGAGCTTTTCGCCATCCACCAATGTCACCAAGGTCATCGACGCGATACCGCTCGGCAACTCGTTGTTCAACTCCGAAAGTCGAACTTGTGCAGTCATCCGGTCGTCTTGTCGGCTGACCTTGGCCAGCTTGGCAATCTTAGTCTCCACTGTTTTGGCTGGTTCAGACTCAGATTGCTTTTTGTCATCGTCCTTGGCGTCCTTGCGTTTCCTTTTCTTCTTCTTTTGCTTGGGACTTTCTTTTTCCTTTTCGACTTTCTTGTCGGCTTTCTTTTCTTTCTTGGCTGGCGGTGGGGTGAAATTGAATTGGCCTTTCAGCTTGCCACCTTCGCCCGTGATTTCCAAAACTGCGGCAAACTTCTTTTCGGCGGTAGCGAATTTCACATTCCATTTGCCGACTAACAAATCGTCATCGGGCTGTTTGTTGATGTCGAAATCTTGCCCGGCCACCCAGGTTTGAACCACCTTGGTTTGCTTGTCGAACAAGTCTCCATCAGTAATCACCAAGTTCGCAAGCAAGCCAGGCTTGATTGCTCCGACCCGATCTTCGATCGACAACAGTTTGGCCGGCGTCGTCGTCATCGCTTTCAAAGCATCGACTGGATCCAAACCGTGCTCGACCGCGACGCGTACTTGTTTCAGAAAGTCTCTGGGTGAATCCAATTGGTCCGTTGTCAAGCAGATGGTCACACCTGCACGAACCAATCTCGCCGCATTGCTTGGCGCCAGATCCCAGTGCAGCAGATCTCGCAGGTCAACATTTCGTGCATCGGATGCTGTCGTGACGTCTGGCTTGTTTGGAAAATCCAATGAAACCAAAACCGGACATCCTGTTTCCGCGATCGACTCTAGGTCGCGGTATTCATGTCCCGAGCCGCGCAAAATCGCTTTCAACGAAAACTCTTTCGCGACCGTGTCGCTACGAAGCGCCATGCGTTCGTTAGCAGCATCAAAAACGAACCACTCATTCGGCATCGCGTCGACAAGCCGTTGTAAAGAAACATTGGTTTCTGGTTGCGGCAACGTCGGCTTGGACTGATAGGCTTGCCATGCGCTTTCATACCACTGGGCGTCGTAGAAAGTTTGCCGTACTAAAGCGGTCGCCCCCATTGGCGAATTCGGATAGCGGACTGCTCTTCGTTGCCGAGGCACAGTCAATGTGACGTGATTCCAAGCCATGGGAGCTAGCATGGCTTGACCGCCATCGTCCAATGTCAAAACGACTGAACTGGAACCTTTGATGATGCCGCCGCTGGGCGCCACAACTCGTGCGGTGATGCCTTGCGAATGCAATTGTTTGACATCACCAACGTTTGCAACAGCCAATGATGCGGCGTTGATTTCGGGAGTAACATTTGCGTTCCAATGTCGAGCCGATTTTTCTTCCGGCATCGGAATGTCGGCTGTACTGAAGGCATCAATGAATCCCGGATAGATTGTCAGGCCTTTGCAGTCGATGACTTGATACCCTGCGGGCAGCTTCACATTTTTGCCAACCGCTTTGATGGATGATTTTTCGATCAGGACGGTAGCCTTCTTGATCGCTTTGCCTGGTTGAACCACAACCGTTCCGCCCACCAACGCGTACTTGGCTGGCGAATTCTCGCGCAGGCCAACAATCGGTTCAGCAGCAACTTGGCTCTGTGCTTTCGCGGTTGGTAGATCGGCCATCAGTAAGCCAATGAAAAGCAACCCGAGCATACTATTGCACAGCACCCGTGCAATTTTGGTTGCCACCGAAACGACCGGTGGTCTTGCAGTCTCTGCCATTGAAATTCCGATCCAAAAAGGAGTTGTCTATCTGTCACCAAAGGATAATTCGTGGGCTAGCAACTTACATCGCTCAGTCGCCAACAATCGCAAACTAAACCACAAACAGAGTGGTCGCTTCACAATGCACGTCCAGCGGCCCAGTTTCTCAGGCCCTCTAAGCGTTGCTTGCCTCGCAGGAAATAGGATTCGTCCAATTTTTCAAACTGCTTGCGAACATTTTGTTGATACGTTCGTTCACTTGTCGGGGTAATTTCGATCCACCCCATGCTTGCGAACTGTTTGGCAAGAGCTTGCCCGATCAGTTGATGCCCAGCGATCGTTGGATGAATGTGATCGGCGAATAGACCGGCGTCAGCAATTCCGTCAGGCTCTGAGGCACCGGAAAGTGATCGTGAATCGAAAAGTCGTGGGATATCTATCAGCGGCAAACCGTTCTTCTTTGCGGCCCTACGAACGAAGTCGCCAAACTCACTGGGAGCTCGGAGCGGACAAACGTCATGATCGCGGGCCAACACGAAATGATCGATTGCGCCAGCATTGTCACCATTTTCCATCATTAGCATCGCCAACAAGTAGTTGATGCCAGCGTGTTCTTTGTCAATCAGAAAGGCCTTTTGCGCGGCACTAATGCGCTGGCGCAGCGATCGTGTTTGCTGATGCGATTCAGCACTCAGCTGACCAAAGCGATCTTGATCGGCAACCGAAAGATCATCGGCAACTGATGACTTGAACGGCGGCGTATTCACAACGTCACTCGCAGGCACACACAATATGGTTGGCACGCCAGCGGCCTTGGTTGCTGCAAGCATCCGATTGACGGACACCTCGAAGTGCTGCAAGACACTTGCATGCAGATGTTTGTCTCGGTTGTACGCTTGCATACCATTGGCGTGATCCAAACGTGCGTTGACTTCGCGCTGGAGCACGGTTGCATCTGCATGAACCACTGGATCGCCAAAACTCTGTAACCATCGAACGATCTGAATGTTGGATCCAACTTGACTCGCCAGTTTTTTTACCGACCCCAGTTCTCTGATAGCTGCGTAACTGCGGTCTTCTAGAAATTCATTGTGGCCAGTGCAAATAACAATCGCGTCGGGACTGTACTGCAAGACCTCGTCCAAAATTTTCGCAACCCGGTAACTTGCATAGGAAACGCCACCACAATTGATCACTTCGAATCTGGTCTCTGAATCTGCAGCCTGAAGCGACAATTGCAACCAAGTCGAAAAAGCCGTCTCGGTCGCGTATGGTCTTCCTTGAACAGTCGAACCGCCCAGCACAAAAATTCGCTTGGTGTTCGCTGCCTTGTTGACTGCGAACGTTGCTGGGCGAAAGAAATTCATTCGCCAATCGGGAATTTGGTACTGGCCGGGGTCTTCATCGATTTCGAAAAGCGGACTGAGTTGGTGAAGATCCACCAGCGGATCACGATCCAATGCAACTTTCGATACCGGGATTCCAGCAACACGCAACGAGAATTCCAGCAGCAAGAATGGGCACAGCGCGGCAAACACGGCTGCGGCGCGAAATGCCCATCGTTTGCCCCGCGAAACGCCTTGCGGCGAATGTTTCGTCGGCGTTTCGGTGGTGGCAGCGTTGTCGATCAGGGCCAATCCCGCTAATTTTGAAGTGCAAAGAAAACGTGTACACGTATGGAAAGACTCATTGAACCAGCATATTTACTTGACCGGCTACCGGGGGTCTGGAAAGTCAACCGTTGGCCGCATCTTGGCCAATTCCACCGAGTTGCCATTTGTGGATCTTGATGATGAAGTCGAGCGAGCGGCTGGAGTCACGATTCGCGAGATCTTTGCCAACCACGGTGAATCGAAGTTTCGAGACTTGGAAACGCAGTGTCTGGAGTTGGTCGCCAAATCGAATCCAACGGTCGTGGCACTGGGCGGTGGTGCGATTTTGCGACAAGAAAACCGTGATCTGATCTGCGAAAGTGGAATTTGTTTTTGGTTGGTCGCCGACGCAAAGGCGCTGCTGGAGCGAATTTGCGCTGACCCGGCATCCAACGATCGACGACCCGCGTTAACAGAGATGCCAATGTTGGAAGAAATCGAATCGATCCTCCAGCAACGCCATCCAATGTACGAGGCCGCCGCCGATCACCAAATCAATGTCACTCAGCTTTCAGCCCAGTCAGTAGTGGATCAGATTCGCACAATCATGCAACGTTCAGCAGATTCAACGGATTGCTGAAGCATTTTGCCTACACCGGGCTTTTGCTAGACAGCGAAATCACGGTAAGCTGTGCTGACTAGTTAGACCGCGGTGGTCAACTGTTGATAGCAAAATAGAAAAGAAAGGATGCATCCGTGTTTGTTGCTGCATCAACCGATTGTATGCCTGGCATGGAACTGTCAGAGGCGATTCAGAATCTAGAAGACCTGGAATTTACCGGTATCGAGATTGCGCTTCGCGAGAGTGACCATGTCAAACCGAGCGAGATGATCGCTGATCCCGATCGTGCGATTCAGTTGCTTCGGCATACGCATCGCATGGACATTTCAGCGTTCTACCTAGAACTATCGTCAACTGGAAATCAGTTGTACGATGACTTCCACGCGTTTTGTCGCATCTCAAAGACAGCCAAAGTCGCCAACATCTCGGTTCCGTCATCGGAATTGGGAACACCGTTCAATGAAGAAGTTGAACACTTGCAAAAGCTAGTGGAGGTTGGCGAGAGCGAAGGCGTTCGAGTCAGCGTTCAAAGTCAGCTGGGTTGCCTGAGCGAAGACCCTGACACATTGATGGTGTTTTGTAACAACGTCGATGGTCTAGGAATTTCGTTGGACCCAAGTGTTTATATCGCTGGGCCAGCTAACGGAAAGAGTCTCGACAAGATCTTGAAGTACGTGTGCAACGTGCATCTTCGTGACACCAAACCGGATGCTTTCCAAGTCAGCGTGGGCCAAGGCGAAGTTGACTATGGCAAAATCGTGACACAGCTAGAACGTGACAAGTACGATCGTTCTTTGACGGTCCACATGCCACCGATGGAAGGCTTGGATCACCGAGTCGAACTACGCAAGATTCGGCGGTTGCTCGAATCGTTGATGTAGGCCATCACCAAAAAGAGATAACTATTCAGGCAGGTCGCGGTTGAACTTCGGATCTTCTGCGACTGGAATGTCGATGTCATATTCTTCTTGGAATCGTCGGCGTTCGACGGGGTTCGCATAGAAGCGGAGCCATGTTTCGGTGTCGCCATCGTCCAGGCAGTGAAACTCAAGTTTCTTGCCGGGCAGATCCACCTTCTTTTCACAGCTTGGCAGAATGTCGCGAACAAGGATCTTGTACAGTTCGCGATCGCTAAGATGTTCGGTGTAACGAAGCACAATGCCGTGATCAAACATTCGATAAATTGAATCACGAAGTTTCAGTCGGACTTGTTCGTCGTTCAATGAATCCAAGGCGGGCAGATTCAGAGGCGGATCAAACCAACTGTGGATTGGCAACGCCGGTGCTCGTTCCCATGCCAACATGGAAGCAAGGTATTCGTTTTCGGCTTCCAGCGACATTCGCGAGGGCGATTCGTCGATGGATTCGTCGCGGTACGGTTCCAACTCATCGCGCAATTGAGCATTCGTCAAAAGCAGTTCGACTTCGTCGGTAACGGGGCGTCCGGAATCGCTCATTTCAAGGAAAAACTTGAGAAGGGTTAGCATCGATGCTGGAGTAAAAAACACACCTCGTCGGAGGTGTTGGGTACGCTTCCGATGGTATCCGTAGGGCATCCTGGCTCAACGACGATCTTGAGAAAATCAAGCGTTTCCAAACAAATTAGCCTTTGCTTGCTTGTCTTGATCGTTACGAGCGGAACTATTTATCAGGATTTGGCTTTGCCCGCATAAAGCTGGGCATGACCCTGGATCATTTTGTCGACGGAAAAATCGTCACGAATGCGAATAGCGGCAGCTTTGCCCAGCTGACTAGCCTCATCAGGGGACTTCAGTAGCTCTTGGCTGTGAGTGGCGAACTCCGCGCGGTCGCCCAGCGGAACGATGCGTCCCGTTTCGTCTGGCAACACCAAATCACGGTTTCCAGGAATATCCGACGCCACCACCGGCAATCCAGCCTGCATCGCTTCGATCACCGCATTGCTCTGGCCTTCATACTCGCTGCCAATCCAAAACAGATCTGCATGCGGCAAAAGCTCAGCAACGTCGGTTCTCGCGCCAGCAAATTTGGTGTGCTGACTTGTGCTGACTGAATCACGGTATCGCATCAGTTCACCCCGCTGCGGCCCATCACCGATGATCACAAGGGTCACGTCTTGACGAAGCGTGCCTAGCATTTCAGCCGCCCAGATCAGGTCCTTGTATCGCTTTTGCGGCCACAATCTTCCGACCGCCAAAATCAACTTACGATCCTCGGAAACCTTCAGACGCTCAAACGCTTCGGTGCGTGAAATTGCAACCGCGCTGCTGGGTTCGATCCCGTTGGGAATGATCTGAAAGAGGCTGGGGTCGATCCCATTTTCTGCATAAAAATCGCGGACGCCGACGCTGTTGGTAGTGATCACGTCAGTGAATTTTGCCAGCCGACGATCGATCATGAAGTGCCATGTTTTCTTCCAAGGATCAACGCAGCGTTCACTAGCGATGATCCGCGGAATTTTGGCCATCCTCGCGGCAACTCGGCCAAAGCTATTCGCAGCGAATAACCAGGTGTGCACCACGTCGGGCTGCAGTTCGATCAACTTGCGTTTCAAGCGAAACAAAGCTGTTGGATCGGCCTTGAATTTTTTACCGATTAGCGAGACAGGTACACCAGCGTCGCGGAGTTCTTGGCTACGCGGACCATCGCGGGTCAACAAAATCACATGCGGTTCGAATTGGTCACGCGGCAAGTGCTTTGCCAACAAACATACCTGCTTTTCCGCGCCGCCACGGTCCATCGTTGGAATCACAAGGGCAACTTTGATGGTCAAGAAATAACTCCTAGCGAGTCCTTGCGTGTTGGATTGATACGTCGAGCAAGTTCGTCGAATAATTGCACATATTGCTCGATCGTCTGATCAAGCGGTGCGGATCGCAGCATCCCACGTCTGAGTTGGCTCGCGTTTTTCTGACTGCCTTCCGTGTCATCCACTGCTCGGCGCACAGCCTGACGAAGCGTTTTTGGGGTTTCGCGGTCAAACCACTGGACCTTCGTCGTTCCGTTGAAGTCTACGTTGTCACTATTGAGCGAACGATTTAGAAAGTCGCGATTGGGTTCATTGTCTTCCACAATCAACGGCAGCTCCGCAGCGATTGCTTTTGGCAATAATGCGTTGGTTCCTTTTGCGCCAAGCTGAATATAGAAGTCAGCGGCCAGCATGACATCGTTCAATTCTGTGAACGATCCCGGCATCGCGTAGGCTCCACGCAGCCCTTCGCCTCGCAAAAGGTCATGCAGCTGTCCGCGGTCTGGCCCATCGCCAACAAACCAAATCTTCAAATCGGGATAGCGTGTTACTAAATTGGCTGCCGAATCGGCCAGCAGACGCATGCCGCCGCTACGGTTCATTTCACCGACGCACAACAACACAGGATTGTCGTCACACTGTAAATCCGAATTGATGGCAGCCAACGCGGATCGAATCAGCTTTTGTTGCTGAGGGTTTCTGAGCACGCCGCCGCGCACCGCCGGCACATCCCGGTGGATGCGTGAATCCACAAATCCTTGTTGTAGCAGTTGCCGATGACAATCCGCGTTGGCTGCGATCAGCATGTCGATCGTTTTGGCATGAGCAGCACATCGCCGTCCCAATCGCGTTTGGTTCCACCAACGCACATCGCTGTCGTTTCCCCAGCCTTGAATCCTGGCAGTCGTACGACAACCAAGCGATCTGGCGGCGTCTGCCACCGCGATCAATTCTTCGCGACCACGATCAACCATCAGCACGTCAAAAGACTTGGCATTTTCTCTTAGCCAATTCGTCAGGTGACGGATGTAGCGAGAAACCGACCAGTCGCCTTTGGGGGCATTGACTGGCCGATGAACAATCACGTTCTGATACGCGAACTCTTCCGACCAGAAGGATGCGAACTTGGGCGTCAGCACTTCTGTTTGAATGCCGCGCCGTTCCAAACCGGCGGAAAGCTGAATCAAATAGGCGGCTGAATCCAAAGACCCATGAGGCCAAAAGTGGCGCCCGACCAGCAGTACTCTTTTCCGTCGATTCACGTCTTCGCCACTGACGCCGTCGCCTCGATCTCCGATGGTTCCAAAATGCCAAGGTATGGCAAGTTGCGATACATGTCCATGTAATCCAATCCGTAACCAACAACGAATTCATCGGGTATCTCAAACGCCGCGAAGTCTGGACGCACATCAACCTCATGCTGTGTCTGTTTGTGTAGCAGCACGGCCGTCTTAATTGTCTTGGCACCCATTTCATTCATCACGCCAACCAAGCGATCGATCGTTTTGCCCGTATCAAAAATGTCATCGACCAACAAAACGTTTCGATCGCGCACATCAATCATCATGTCCGCGTTGACAGCCAGTTCGCCCGACTTCATTCCGCCACGATAACTGGAGGCTTGAATCACACCAACACGCTGGGGCATGGAGAGCCGACGGATTAAATCGGCGAACAAAACCAGACTGCCCGTCATCACGGCGATGACCGTCAGTGGCCGCTGACTTCCATAGTGTTTATCGATTTCCAAAGCCAGGCGTTCAACACCCTCGTTCAGTTCTTCTTCGCTTAGCAAAATTCGCATGGATCAATGTTTCCTGTGGTTTTGCCTTCTCTTTTAATGAAAGCATCCCGCGATGATAACCTAGGGTACTTAGGTCTGAGATACGACCTGTGAAAAACCGATCGAATCAGACGCACAAATGCAGCCGATCCTACTGATAACCGAGTGGCCCGCCTGGGTCCACGGTAAATCGACTTTCACGTCCCGCACAAGCCATTTCATAGACGAATGCGTCTCCACAGATGCGTTTTGACATGAGCCCGCAAGTGGCTTGGTGAAAGGTGATTGTTTTGTGACCATTGACTCAGAATAGCGAATTTTTGCTTCCGTGACGAATTCTCAACGTCTAGACGCCGTCCGCACCGCCTTGATAGCTTGGCTGAACGACCAAGACGATGACGGGAAAGTGGCTGTTGTCGAATCTGAGTCTCTGTTGATGGTTGACGGATTCTACCGTGGCCGTCGCTTCAAGACACCGACTGCTTTAGGGACATGGTTCATCGAAGAAGACGAGCTAAAGATCCACTCAGCGACCGATGGCTCGTTGCTATGCGTGATGGATAAAGATCAGATCACAGCAGCAGCGGACGGCCCACAAGTCTTAAAAATTCAGCGGCCCGACACCGAAGAAGACATCCGCCGCGCGGCGTAAACCGCGAGTCGCGCAGCGCACCTGGGGTTTGGTGATGGATTATCGATGAACGCCGAAAGTGTTCGACAAACGGCCGTGTTGTGAAACCCTTTCAGGGTTTGGGTTGGGTGATTCGGGCAAACGACCTGTGGTGCGCTGCGCGACCACAGGCTGTGTTGTTAAA
>CAYNNP010000063.1:0-6619 GCA_964398215.1 uncultured Pirellulaceae bacterium
CTCCGGCCTAAAAACTTACAGCCTCTTTTATTGCTGGTGCGCGCGGAACGGTGACTGACACCATACGCCAAGATCCTTAAACACCAGTCGGTTTTGAAACGAAAAAAGCGGATGCACTTGGCATCCGCTTTTTGTGATTGACAGCGAATTGAATTCTTAGTCTTTGACTTCGAAGTCTGCGTCGATTGCGTCGTCATCGTTGTCGGCTGCTGCGGCACCGGTTCCTGCTGGAGCCTCGTCGGCGCCTCCTGCGGCTTCCGTTTTTTCGTACAGAACTTTGCTGAACGCTTGGGCGGCCGCTTCTAGTTCATCCGTCGCTTGCTTGATGTCTGCCGTATCGTCGGATCCGACAGCGGCTTTGACTTTCTCGATCGCCTTGTTCAAAGGATCCTTGTCATCGTCGCTTAGTTTGTCAGCATGCTCGGACATTTGTTTCTCAAGCGTATGAACTTGCTGATTCGCTTTGTTTCGCGCCTCGGCTAACTCAAATTGCTTGCGATCGTCTTCTGCATTTGCTTCCGCGTCCTTCCGCATCTGTTCGATGTCGTCGTCGGTCAATCCACCCGCTTCGTTGATCGTGACCGATGCTTCTTTGCCGGTCTTCAGTTCCTTGGCAGAAACGGCCAAGATTCCGTTTTGATCAATATCAAACTTGACCTCGATCTGCGGCATGCCACGCGGCTGCGCCGGGATGTCTTCCAAGTTGAACTCGCCCAGCAAACGGTTGCTGGTCGCCATCTTTCGTTCGCCTTGGAATACACGCACCGTCACGGCAGTCTGATTGTCGGCAGCTGTACTGAAGACATTCTTCTTTTCGGTTGGGATCGTCGTATTGCGTTCTACCAACGCCGTCATCACACCGCCTTCGGTTTCGATTCCCAAGGTCAACGGGGTGACATCCAGTAGCAATACGTCAGTTCGTTCGCCAGCCAGAACGCTACCTTGAATCGCAGCTCCGACGGCGACAACTTCGTCGGGGTTCACACCCTGGTGAGGCTCCTTGCCAAAAATTTCTTTGACCAATTCGCGTACTTTAGGCACCCGGGTACTACCACCAACCAAAACGATCTCGTCGATATCGTTGGGTTTCATTCCCGCGTCTTCCATGGCTCGCAAAACAGGGCCACGGCAACGCTCGACCAACGGATCCACAAGCTCCTCGAACTCGCTACGAGTGATCTTCATCGTCAAGTGCTTGGGGCCCGTTTGATCCATCGTGATGAATGGCAAATTCAAATCGGTTTCCGGCAAAGTACTCAGTTCCTTCTTTGCCTTTTCGCAAGCTTCCTGCAAACGCTGGAGCGCCATTGGATCGTTACGCAAATCAATCGCGTTTTCTTTTTTGAACACGTCGGCAACGTGATTGATCAACGCTTCGTCAAAATCATCACCGCCCAGGTGTGTGTCACCCGACGTACTGACGACCTGGAAAACACGGCTTTCGCCATCTTCATCGCCGGCGTCCGCAACTTCTAAAACCGAGACGTCAAATGTTCCACCGCCCAAGTCAAAAACGATGATTTTTTCGTCGTTTTTCTTGTCCAGTCCATAAGCCAGTGCCGCAGCCGTTGGCTCATTGATAATCCGAGCGACTTCAAGGCCCGCGATCTGACCAGCATCTTTGGTGGCCTGACGCTGTGCATCGTTGAAGTAAGCCGGAACAGTGATCACGGCTTTGTTGACCGTTTGCCCCAAGTACGACTCGGCAGACTCTTTCAGTTTGCGGAGAATTTTCGCAGAGATTTCTTGGGGTGTGTGTTCTTTGTCACCGACTGCGATTTTTACGTATTCGTTTGGCCCGCCGGAGACTCCGTACGGAACCATCTTTTCTTCAGATTGGACTTCGCTGTGTCGACGTCCCATGAAACGCTTTGCCGAGTAAACGGTGCGTTTTGGGTTCGTGACGGCTTGCCGACGCGCGGGTTCGCCGACGATCGTTTCTTCTTTGTCCGTGAACGCAACGACACTCGGAGTCAACCGATTCCCTTCCGGGTTTGGGATAACCTTAGGCTCGCTGCCTTCCATCACGGCCACAACACTATTGGTCGTGCCCAAGTCGATGCCGATGATTTTTTCGCCTGCCATCTGCTTTCTAACTCCTCAGTCTGGATCTCTTTTGTATTTGCAATATCGCGCCACTGCGCGGTCATCTGTCGCGGTCCGGGCTGTCAATTCATCACAGCCACGCAATGATTGTGAGCTTTAGGCAAAGGGCGTGCCAGAGGGTTTGATCTGAGCAAATAAAGTCAGAAAAAACATGCAAAGGTTGAAAACACCCCAAAAACGAGTACTTTCCATGAGCATCACGGGGCGACATGGCCATCAACGCGAGTCACTTTTGCGAGAATGTCATTTTGACAGAGCCGATCAGCTTGCTGACTGTCTTTGATCGCGCGGCAGTTGCAGCAGATGGCGGTTCGCCGCGCGATTTGTTGACTTGGACCTTTTTCGCATCTTGAGCGATCGATCAAAATGCTCTTTTGACGATGTGCTTGGCTTCCTCGAACGGGGCGAAAAGATCGATCCGTACTCGCTGCGGCTCAATGCGAACACCCAACGACGTCGTCGCCTGTGGGGCTGCTTGCGGTTTGGGTTTCTGGGGTTGTTGATCTTTAGCCGCTGTACCCGTGATATCCAAGATCCTGTCGAGTGCAAGATGAAACTCGGCATTGAATCCTTTATCGGATCGTTCACGAAACCGTCCAATGCTCTTGGATGCGATTAGCGTGGTATCGTCTCTGACGGAATCGACCAGCTTGTCAAACATATTCAAATCGGAGCCCATGAACAGCAATACATTGTCACCAACAATCGCCATGCGAAGAGTTTTCCACTCTTCGCCAAACAGCGACTTCAACTGCTTTGCCAATTCAGGTCGTCCATTCGCGTTTTGGACGTGCAGGAAATCGACCGACACACCGCCTCGCTGTTCTTGGTTGGGAGCAAACGCAAACTTCGGCTTCACTATGTTCAATAGCTTTCCGTTTAGTAATTGTTTGTTCTCTAGTGCCGATGTCGATTCAAAGTCTCTTAAGATCGCAGCAGCGCGGGTGCGGATTTCGTAGTCACCCGACTTGGTTGCAATCTTGAGCGCGTCATGTGCGGGAACTCCAATCAGTCCTAGCTTGACGGCGGAAGCTTGCCGGACGCGATAGCGACGGTTACCCAAACCATCAATCAACTCTGCGATCGTGTCTTTATCAATCGCCTTGGCAGCCTCCTCTGCAGTTAGTCGGCTGGCGTTCATGAACGGCAAAAGACTAGTCATGCTGGTCACGAACTCATCGGGCGCATCGGTCTTTAGGATGGCAGCAACGCAGAATCCGCCGTGCATTTGTGGGTTATCAGTTTCGTAAACCGCTGTTCGCAAACCATCAGCACGTTGCCAGCTTTCGCCTAGCACGGCAAAGACATTGGCGCTATCGGTAGCCGAAAAACTGCCATCACTCGAGGTGCGATTCATCCACTTCAAAGCAACGTTCAATGCCGCGCGAGCAAGAGTTGCGGTACGGTCACCGTCGCCGCTAGAGGCGTGTGCTGCAAGCAGTTTACCGCTGGGTAGTCCCGCAAGAGACGTTGGTTTCTCTGCCTGCAATTGTCCAAGCAAAGTCCTTGAATTTTTGCCATCAAACGCCATCGTCATGGTTCCGCCAACGCCGCCATCCAGCCGAATTCCCAGCACAATGGATTTCAGTTCTTCGATGGAACTCCCGAGTTGCTGAAGAACTTCGTCATCGGCAACGTCCATTCCGCTGGTCGTTCCTTTTAGCATCGACTCCACCATTTGTGACGCAAATGTTTTATTGACATATACAATCACATCATCTTGCTGAAGTGTTTCGACCGTATCGGCTGCGAGAAGAGTATTTATTTTCTTGCCCTCAATGATCAACTGTGCAACCTCAGGCTCCAGCGCAACGATCAGGTGGTTTCGGTAAAGGGCCATGTGAAATCGAGTGTTGGATTTGTTTTTTTCGGACAGAACTTTGCCTTCAACAAAAGACTCAGGTGGCAAATTGAAACCAGCGGCAATGCCCTTCAGATCTTTTATCGGAACCAGCAATGCCAATTTTTCGAGTTCGCCCTCGGTTCCGAAAGCCATCAACGCAACGGAACCTTTTCGATCAACACCGTCGCGAACTCCAACGAACCCCATCAGCAAGTCAAAGCCAGTGGATAAGCGAAAGCCCTGCTTCATTTCCGTCTTGGCAATCAACTCATCGCCGCGTTTGATCAGAGCGCTCAGGTCTCGGGTTGCGATGACGCCAATCGCTTGCTCGGGGATCAATTCAAGAACGCTAGCGGGACGATCAGGCTGCTTTGTTTTTTGATTCTGAGCGTCTTGGGGATCTTCGGCCCATGATGGAAACGAAAGTGCGATGACCAATCCAAAAGCAAACTGATTTCTGAGCATTGAAAAGAATCGTCAAAAGTAAAACGAAGAAGCGAGAGCCGAGTAAACTACCAACTCATTGCAGTAACCATGTAAGATGCTACCTGCCAAAACGATGGTCAGTTGCAGGAATGCACCAAAAAGTAAAGATGGACATATGCCCCAAAATACAGCCATGACCCAGTACAGAGCCCTTCGATTCGTTTATCTTGCGCTTGCTGCGTTGTTTTTTCCTGATTTGTGTTTTGCCCAGCTCAGTGATCAGGGATCGGTCCTCGCCAAAGTGCAGGCGTGGGCCGAAATGCCAACCGAGCAACGACAAATGTTCTCGGAATCTGATTTTGCCTCCCAGCCAATTTCGAAAGAACAGGCGGCAGAGATCACCACGATCTTGTGGCAGGACTACGTTTCCAAGTTGCGACCGGAACGAAAAAAAGAGTGGGATGCGAAATCAATACGCTTGGACAAACTGACAATGAAGTTTGAATACCGAGTGTTTGGGGACAAGCCTGCTGATGGACGAAGCCTGTTCATATCGATGCATGGAGGCGGAGGGGCACCACCTCAAGTCAACGAGCAGCAGTGGCGAAACCAAATCCGTCTTTACGAACCAGCCGAAGGCGTTTATTTGGCGCCGCGTGCTCCGACGGACACTTGGAACCTCTGGCATCAATCTCACATTGACGACTTTTTTCAGCGAATCATCCAAGACGCAACTTTGTTTGCCGACGTGAACCCGAACAAGGTTTACATCATGGGCTATTCCGCTGGCGGTGATGGCGTTTATCAACTCGCGCCTCGAATGGCGGATCGGTTGGCCGCTGCTGCAATGATGGCCGGGCATCCAAACAATGCTTCGCCCTTGGGACTGCGCAATATCGGATTCACGTTGCACATGGGCGGGAAAGACGCGGCCTACAAACGCAATCAAATCGCTGCCCAGTGGAAAGACAAACTGGCGAAACTGCAAACGCAAGACCCGCAAGGCTACAAACACGAAGTCGTGATTCACCCGCAGTTCGGCCACTGGATGAATCGCAAGGACGCGGTTGCGGTTCCCTGGATGGCAGAATTCAAACGCAACCCTCGTCCCGACAAAGTGGTTTGGAAACAATCGTCGGTTACTCATCCATCGCTCTATTGGCTTGAAGTTGATACTGAGAACCAAAAGAAAGGTTCTGAGCTGGTTGTCACACGCAAGGGCCAAGAATTCGAGGTGCAGACTGCAAAGGGTTTGCAAGCGTTTTCCTTGCGGCTGAACGATCAGATCGCGGATTTGGACCGACCGATCACGGTTCGCGTTGGCGATGCAACCATCCAAAAGAAACTGAACCGAACGGCAGCAAACATCTACCGATCGATCAATTCTCGTGGAGATCGAGAGCTGATCTTTTCAGCTGGAATCAACATCCCGACCGCCGAAAAACAATAGCCGCACGAAGTGAAATCAACGGCGTAGAAAGACAGACAATGAGGTCCGTTGACATAGCGATGAAACAGGTGGTCTCGGCCACTTTGCTATGGTTTCCGTCCACCCCTCGCTGAAACGAAGAATCATGGCTTTTTGATTGCGGCTGCGATGGAGGGTGATTCGGATTCAAAAAACCGTAGAATTCGGACAAAATCGGGCTAACAAGACGAATTGACCGCTCAGAATTTGAATTTCTTGGCAACCCGTGGTGTATCCTTCCGATATAGATAAACGTCCGAAAAAAGAGCGAAACTCGACCGCTAAATGGCTGGTTTATACAAACATGAATATAACACGAAAAATTGCTGTTTTGCTTGGGTGCCTATGCTTGGCAACCACCCTATCTGCCCAGGGTCCTGGAAGAGGCGGTGGTGGTGACCGAGGTGGCGCAAGAGGCGGTGACCGAGGCGGCGGCGGTGGAGGCACGCGGGGTGGCGGCGACCGAGGCGGCGGTGGAGGTACCCGAGGTGGCGGCGACCGCGGTGGTGGAGCTACTCGAGGTGGTGGTGATCGCGGCGGCGGCGGCAGCTCACGCGGTGGGTTTGATCCTTCCGGGTTCTTGAGTCGTTTGGATAAAAATGGCAACGGGTTGATCGATGTCGATGAACAGCAAGGCAGCGCGCAGTTCATGATCTCTCGGATGCAACAAATGGATCCCAGCATCAAGGCTGGTCAGCCGATCAGCATCAAGAAGGTATCTGAAGCGTTCAAGAACAGGTCCAACGGCGACAACTCTGGCGGTTCATCAAACAACA
>CAYNNP010000063.1:6719-27371 GCA_964398215.1 uncultured Pirellulaceae bacterium
AACAACAGCAGGAACGACAGTTCGCTTGATGCAGAACTGCTTGTGCCAGGATTTGGTGTCGAAGAAGACCCGGCAGCGCTGATGGGATTCGGGCCTTCCGCAGAATTGCTGGCGACCCCAGTAACGGACGCTGACAAGCGCGAAGCAGCTGACACTTTGCGTCGCTATGATCGCAATCGTGATGGATTCTTGGTGAAGGGAGAACTTTCATCTCGCTTCTCCGGAAACCCAATGGACTTTGACCGAAACAAAGACGGCAAGTTGTCAGAGAAAGAACTGGCCGTTCGCTATGCGAGACGACGTGAGGGCCAAGAAGAAGCTCGTAGCAATAGTCCAAAGAAGAGGACTGATCGTCGTCGCACAAAAGAGAAAGATGCACCAGACGTTTACAACGGCCGAAAATCCTATCGCGCCAACGGCGGACCAAGGTCAACCGATGGGCTGCCTGGATTCTTTGACCGAGATGGCAGCAATGATGGGGTCAAGGATGGACAAGTTTCAATGGCCGAGTTTGCCAAGGACTGGAACAACCAGCTGGTTTCTGAGTTCTTTAAGTTTGATTTGAACAGCGATGGTTTGATCACTCCAACCGAGGCTCTCAAGGCCGTGGAAAGAGGAGCAACCGCAAGTTCAGGATCCAGCTCTTCGGGTTCTGGTTCATCTTCAAAGAAGTCGGATTCCAAATCGGGCGGTATGGCTTCGAAAACAGATTCCAAGCCTTCGGCCGCGGCACCTAGCGGTGTCAGCGAAAAGAACATGAGTTACGCGAAGCGGATCATTGGCCGTTACGACAAAAACAAGGACAATGCACTTACTAAAGACGAGCGTTCCAAGATGCTGATGGATCCTGGTCCTGCTGACTCGAATCGAGACGGTCGCGTCACGGTCCTTGAATACGCTCAGTGGCTTCAGTCTCGCTCAAAGAAATAGAGTGCGAAAACCGTTAGGAAAGACTGGTCTTTCACTTCCGCCAATCGTCTTTGGATCCACCTGTCTGGGCAATATGTTTGTTCAGATGTCGGATCAGGAAAAGCGCGAACTGGTCAGTGAGTGGTTTCGATTAGTAGACGCTCCGATCGCGATCGACAGCGCCGGCAAGTACGGCGCGGGCTTGGCCCTGGAAGTTATTTCCAGAGAACTGTCTCATCTGGGAATCGCGCCCGCTGACGTCATCATCAGCAATAAACTGGCGTGGCGAAGAAAGCCGCTTGTCACTCCTGAACCAACTTTTGAGCCAGGGGTGTGGGTAGGCCTGCAGCATGATGCTGTCCAAGACATCAGCTACGACGGAATCAAACGCTGCCATGAGGATGGCTGCCGCATGCTGGGCGACTTTCCTGCTCAATTGCTTTCAGTGCACGACCCAGACGAGTACCTGGATGCTGCTCAGGATTCGTCCGATCGCAAACGCCGAATCGACGATATCGTCGGTGCCTATCGTGCTCTTAGCGAACTGAAAGCCGCTGGCGAAATCATGGGCGTTGGTATCGGTGCAAAGAACTGGCAATCGATTCGCGAGCTAAGCGAATACTGCGAGTTCGATTGGGTGATGATGGCGAATAGCTTCACCGTCATGAATCACCCGCCGGAACTAATGGACTTCATTGGTGATCTTGGAAAGAACCAAATTGGCTTGATCAATTCGGCGGTCACACACGGCGGTTTCTTGACTGGCGGTGGATTCCTGGATTACCGCGAGATCAATCCCGAAGACCCTGCTCACGCAAAGGCGATTCAGTTTCGCAGTCGATTGCAGGAGATTTGCAAACGGCATGATGTAACCACGTATGATGTTTGCGTCGCGTTTGGAAAATCGCATCCCGCGATCACAACACTCGCGCTCAGCACTACTCGCATCAAACGTGTTCAGTCGATGGTCGAAAGCGTCGTTGCAAAGACAATTCCTTCTGCAGTTTGGAGTGATCTGCGTGCAGAGAATTTGATCTCGGCAGACTATCCTTTTCTGCCACAGTCGTCGTAGAGAATTCAATCTCGATCCGCAACCACGGCCATGAAACCGGCCGCAATTTGGATGCCAAGGATTCCCCATGCGAAATGCTGGATGAATTTGACAAACACGGCCTCAGGTTGGCCAAGGTAAAACTGCACCAATCCGTAGATCGGCAACAGTCCAATCACGGCCCCCGCGACAGCAAAACCTATCGCTCGTTTTCGTGTCGGCATTGAAAACGGAATCGTCACGACAACGCACATCGCTAGCCAGTAGAAAGCGACGACGATCATCCCAAAAATACCGTAGAAGCAAAATGCGTAGATACTGCCAACGATGGCAGAGATCAAACACGATGCGACCAAGTTTGATGTCCAAATTTGGTCGCGCCGCAGCAAGTGACGTCCCAGCGGATGAAAACGCAGAAAGGTGTTGAAGATCGCTGCGTTGGTCCAAGTCAAAATGGCGAACGTCAAATACGCCAACAAGATCACAGGCACAAAAGGCTCAAGCCACGCGACTTTCGCAGCGACTCGCTGCAAAACTTGCATCAAAATCCAAAGTCCAAAAATCAGCGCGAACTGATATTTATGAGACATTCGGCTGAGCCAAATGTGAAACCGATGCACCGCACGAAACACAAAACTGCGACTGTTGATCGCCGCGATCAAACCCTCGCGCGCCGAATCGTTGTCGGGATCCAGCCTCAGTGATTCGCGAAATGATTCCTGCGCCTTTTCGTGTTGGCCATTGCTCAATAGCGTCCAGCCAAGTGCGGAATGTGAATAGCTATCCTCTGGCGAATTTCTAAGCGTCTGTTCTGCGGACGCCACTGCGTCTTGGCTTCGTCCTAACCTTTCCAGCGCCAGCGATCGCAGGTTATTGCACGTTGTATCTTCAGGATTGATTTGCAAACCGGAGTCGGCGGCATCCAAACAAGAGCTCCAGTCGCGCAAATTCAGATGCACATGTGCAAGTTGCCCGAAGAGGTCTTCGTCGTAGGGATCCAATTCAATGGCTTGCTCGATCGCGCTCAGTGCTTCCTTGCTCCGATTGCGCCGGAGCATCACGATGCTTAAGACAAAATGTGGATACGAATCATCCGGTGCCAGGGCGACTGCTCGTTGTGCTTCGTCCGTCGCATTTTGATAGCGGGATTGGTCTTCCAGCATGCACAGCGACAGCAAGGCGTGTGCCGTCGAATCGTCTGGTTCGCGTGCCAACAAATTGCGCAGCTCTCGCTCAGCCATTTCTGTCCGGCCTTGCGAGAGCAACATTTGGGCTCTGTAAAACTCGTCAGTCATGATGCGTCAACTAGGATCAACGTTTGATGTTCAGGTAATCCAGGATCGCGTCGTACGCGCCGCCTTCGTTGGAATACAACGCGTGGTTCCTGGCAGTTGAAAACCACTCATTGGTGGTTGGGCGATTCGTTTTCGCGGCTGCCAGCAAGTCTTTGGTTGTCAGTGGTTTCGGCAAACCAGTCTTCACCGCTTCGTGCAGTTTGGCTTCCACGGCAGTTTCAACAACCGCGGTCAAGTCAGCACCGGAGAAGTCAACGGTTTTCGCTGCGATCTTTTTCACGTCAACACCATCGGTCGGTTTGCCTGTCAACGCGATCTTAATAATCTCGGCTCTCGCCTCTTCGTCTGGCGGTGGGACAAAAATGATCCGGTCAAATCGCCCGGGTCGCCGAAACGCACTGTCCAAATGCCAGGGAGCGTTCGTCGCTGCCAAGAACAACAAACCATCATTATCCGCTTCGATTCCATCAAGCTCAGAAAGAAACTGATTGATCAGATGCCGGCCACCACTGCGCCGCATATCACTACGGCTCGCGCCCAAAGCATCGACTTCGTCAAAGAACACAACGCACGGCCGGTTCTTTCGCGCTCGCTGAAACAAACTCTGCAAATTCTTTTCGCTATTGCCCATCCACATGTCCAGAACGTCGCTGATTCCGATCGACATGAAACCCGCGTTGACTTCGCCGGCAGTTGCGCGGGCCAACAGCGTTTTGCCGCAACCCGGCGGACCATACATCAAAATCCCGCCACCAACTTTCTTGCCGTATGCTGCGTACATGTCAGCATGCTGCATGGGGTAAATGATTTTGACGCGGATGTCTTCTTTGACATTGGTCATCCCACCCACATCATCAAACTTCTTGGACGGCCGCTCCATTTGAACGCTGGAGTCTTCTTCATCGGACTCCGGCTCACCATCCCATCCGACACGCATTGGTCGCGGCGGCGGTTCTTCCTCTGCATCGAAATCCAGCCCCAGCAGACTTGCGAACGCAGGGTCCGCAATCTCAGGATCCGAATCAACAGCATCTTTGTACGCGCTGACAGCGCCGCGCAAATCGTCTTGAGCATGCAAGAATCTGGCATGCAGCAGCAATGCCTCCGGCGCAGGATTTTTTTCAGCAATCAGCGTTTCGACGATCGCGAATCCGTGCGAAATTTTTCCATCACGTCGATAGCTATCCGCCAAGCCCAGTTTCAACCGCAAATCGTTCGGGTTACTTTCAAGTGCCCGGCGATACACGTCGATTGCTTCGTCCGTCTTGCCAAGCGCCAATAGGGTTTCTGCCAACGTGCTTGCCAACTGGCCATTCTCTGGCGACATGTTTACCGCACTGCGCAGCGCGTCGAGAGCAATTTGATTTGGGTCGTTCATTTCTTTATCACTTCGTAGATCGTGGCAGCAAACGGGGACTGCATTTGGAACACTTGCTTGATCGATCCATCATCAAGCTTTTTTTTGATCAGCATTTGGTTGTAGTTGTCAAAATTGTCGGGTGACCCAACTTCGGCCGCCGATGATAGGTCAATCCGCGTAACCGTGCCGAGCTCCAGTTTCATCGAATTTACAAGGCTAATGGGATTCGTAAGCCCATGCACAATCAAATGTGATTGCGAAGACGCATCGCTTAGCTCGGCTGATTGAGCAGCGGCAAGCTTAAAAATCATCGGCTCTAACTGGGTCGACCATGTTTCGCGCATTCCCAAGGCAATCGGCTGTACTTTAGGATCTGAGATTGCCACACCGATGCCAAGACTCTTGTATCCACCGCGTTTGACAAGCCAAGTTGTGTAATCCAGAAAGTATCTTTCATAAGTTGCTTGAGCTTCGGTCAGCCGCAGTTCTACCAATTCTTGGTCGTCCAACACCTCGCGATGATACTCCAAAAGTTTCTTGAAGTTGAATTTCTCTTCTGTTATCAGGTGTGTCTCAAGAACCCAACCAGGAAGCTCCGGTGCTTCTCCGTCACCGCGTGAGACGAACAACTGGCCATCTTTGTTGATCGACATGACCAGAGCGATTGTCGACTTATCCAGATCGTTTTGGGAACCCTCAAAATCCTCTGGCCAAGCACCGAAAACAAATTCCTTCCCATCTTTGGTTAACCAAGGCATAACAAAGCGACGTTGTTCACCACCACCCGTGACGTCAATAAAACTCTGTGCCTGTTGGACTTCAGGAATCTGACTAGCAAACAAGGCATTTGCTTCCGTAATCCACGCTGGCGCTGCATCCGCCGCTACCGGCAGTATTTCATGGTACAACGGAGGCTCTTTTGCGAGCAGCGTGCCGATTGCAAACATGGTGCCTGCCCTTTCATCATTTGCACGACGCTCCGCCTTCATGAGGATGTTGACCGAGATGATGGTCCCCAGTATCCCCAAAGCCGACAACACGATAATTGGCATCCAACCTGCGCCCCGAGATTCGAACCGATCGAAAGCCTTGGTTGCGTGATTCAATGAAGTGCCCTTGGTGTTGCGACAGATGGATTCCTATCATCCCAATTGTATCAGCTGCAAGCACAGGTCGTCGATGATAGTCAACCTTGAAAAAAACAGGCAGCGGAAGTCACAGAGACCTCGTGTTCAACCGAACCAATTTTCGGTCATTGAGGCTGAACCCATCAGGCTGGAAAGGCTGCGAGTTTTTTGCTTTGTTAGCAGCAAGGCGCTAGCCGCCGTTTTTGTGGCGCTCGATTTCTGCGCACATCAGCCGACGGCTAACGTCTTGTCGCTCACAGAAAGACGATTCCCAAAAAATCACAGCCTAGGAGGCCGACACAATTTCGGTTCGGTAAACTTCGATGTCGGCCAAGTTCGACAGCTCGGAACCAGCGTGATAAAATATCTGGCTACACAGGCAGCTCACTACATGTTGACACCTTTTGATGATCCTCAGCTCGTTCGATTTCTGCGCTCAATGCCCTACGCAGCTAGGCGGAACCTTTGTACGCGCGCCATCGGCGAACGCGTTGCTAAGATAGGTGTCGTATCAATTGTTCCGTCTTGGGCTTTGTTTGGGTTTACGGGGCAATGGCTAGGTTCCTTCTTTGATGTGGGCTCAGTTGGATTTCTTTTGGGTTTAGTCGTTGGCAGCGCAATAGCCGGTGCCAGTTTTACGATTTATCGAAACCGTCGACTGCGCGAACTACTTCTCTCAGAGTCTCGCGACGGACTAATTTCATACTGCCCTGTATGCGAGAAACGTCAGGCACCTGACGCACAAATTTTGTGCGAGTGTGGTTGCATCGTCCGACCGTTTCAGTCGATCAGGTCGAATCTGAATTGCTGAGGATTCCTTATCGGTCGGGCTACTTTGAAAGTAGCCATCTCTGTCCCCAGAGATGCAGCCCGACTTTGCGTCATCGAATTTCTAGGAATTCAGATCGTAAGTTCGATCACGCCATACGCGAGCATTACCGTACGATCCAAATCAATATGACTGGATGTCTGTTCGGTCGGGCTGCGTCGCTCGGAGATCGACGGCCACTTTGAAAGTCTTACTACCTCCTCACCTTCGCACGCCGGTCACCGCTCACAAGGATACCCGGCGCAAACGCGGTCCCGATCAGCAAAGCGCCAATCGCCATGTGCAGACCCTGGCTTTGCAGTCCTGTTCCGATTGCTGAAATCGCAGGAAGTGTCACGGCCGAAGCGAAAGCGAATTTGTAGCGGCGCATTCGTGCTGTTGGATCAATCGCCAGTGAACGCGAAGCAACTCGGAAAGCAGCCCCACCAACGACAGCGCCCAGCAGCGCGCCCAAAAGCCCGATTGGGTTTTCATTCACCAGCAACGGCAACCCAGCAATGCCACCCAGAAGCGCGGCAGAGGCAATCACGATCGCGGGCCCACGCTGGCTAGCACTTGGGAGCTAATACACAATAATAAACATGCCAATTGGCGCAGCTCTCCTGCCTTCACCGAAGCCGCCCAGGTACTCGAACTGATCCAGCGAACTCGTTTTGTTGCCCAGGACTGTTGCTAATAGTCTTCACTCTCCGGTTGTTTTGCATCGCGCAGAGACATCCGATCAGCTTCTGGTCTGCGGCCGTACCAAGCGGAAAACAGATAGGCGAACAGCCCGTAGTACAGTGACGTTATCGCCCCCACAACTGCGGATAACAATAGGCAAGCACCTGCGCGCAGCAATGCTTGATTGACAGGCTGTTCAATGGGCCAATAAAGGCTCTTGGTCCATGAATAGATAAATGCAAAAACGGTCGCCCAAGTCACTGTCACGAAATAGTGAATTGGAATCGCTTTGAACCAACTCGCACCAGTGCGTCTGTGGATCCAAATTGTTAACGCGGTGGGAGTCAAAACCACGAGCGGACAAAGGGGCTCGATCCAACTACTAGGACTGCCAACCAGTAGCCGACTCAAAGCAAAATGCCCCGCCACGACCAAGGTGATGATGAACAGATCTCGAATGCTGAACGATCCCATGTGCCTCCCTTGATTGAAAGCATTCTAGCATCAATGGCCCGCGCAATCCGCACATTTGGCTCTGATCTGATTTTCACTGGCGCAGTGGACGATGACACCATTGGCTTGAGTACGGATAGCAATAGCCCCTTTGTTTCGCAAGTTGCTTTAGGATGGAATCATGATTCGCAGTTGTATTTGCTTGCTTTTAGTAATTGGTACTTCGATCACAACGCTTGCTCATGAACCCAATCGCAAGTGCCAACCGGTCCGCCAGCGAGTCGACTTGATCCCGCCGATTGGAAACGATCATCCACCAGAATATCGCCGACAGTACAACCGTCCACGCGATTTCGTCGGGCGGATTGCCTACATCATTGCCCCCAGCAGCCAAGAAGCGATGGCGTGGCATCGGGCAAAGCATCGTTGTTACTACGAGAATAACGTTGGCTACCGCGAGCAACAGTACTTTTACGCCAAGCCTTGGGAAGCACTGCGCGTCGGACCACGACTCAGCAAGAAAGATCAAGCAAAAGCTGCTGAGGCCAAAGCGAAAGCAGAAATGAAAGCTGAAATGAAAAAAGAAACTCCAGAGTTGAATTCAGCTACGAATGAAAAAGCCAAAGACCCCACACCTGAAATCCTGGATGCGATGGATTTGGAGCCAATCAAAAAGTAGCCTGAGCAAACTGTAAACGCACCGGATTCAAACGCACATGGGCGCTGAGCGCGGTCCGCTTTCCGGGCAACCGCGGCGCTTGGCCCTTTCGCGTTCTGTGCTCTTGATCAAAGAGCATGCAAATGGGCCACCTATCTAAGTGAGCCCAACGATGAAGACGATATTCGAGCCCTTTCGCATCAAGACCGTCGAACCAATCCGCATGACCACGCGGGACGAACGACTGCGTTTGATTCGTGATGCCAACTACAATTTGTTCGCGCTAAATTCCGACGACGTGTTGATCGATTTGCTGACGGACAGTGGCACCGGGGCAATGAGTGCTGCACAGTGGGCGGCTGTCATGCAAGGCGATGAGAGCTATGCGGGGTCACCGTCTTTCTATCGATTTGAAGCGGCCGTCAAGGACTTGATGCCCTTCAAGCATGTGATTCCCACCCACCAAGGACGCGCTGCCGAGGCGATTTTGTTTTCGATCTTTGGAGGCCCAGGGCGATACATCCCCAACAACACGCACTTTGACACCACGCGTGGAAACATCGAATCAACCGGCGCGGTGGCTTCCGATTTGGTAATCGCAGAAGGAAAAGACACCCAGTCGCTTCATCCTTTCAAAGGCAACATGGACCTTGAAAAACTTCGTGCCTATCTCCAGCAGCACGGCGATGCAGTTCCCTGCGTAGTGCTAACGATCACGAACAATGCTGGTGGCGGCCAACCGGTCAGCCTCGAAAACATTCGCGGCGTTGCAAGTATTGCGCATGATTTTGGCAAGCCGTTTGTGATTGATGGCTGTCGTTTTGCTGAAAACGCTTGGTTCATCAAAACCCGCGAAGATGGCCAAGCAGACCGCAGTATTCGTGACATCGTCCGCGAGTGCTTTCAGCAGGCCGATGCGATGACGATGAGCGGCAAGAAGGATGCGTTTGGAAATATCGGTGGTTGGCTGGCGCTGAACGATGACGAACTAGCAGTGACAGCCAGCGCCCATTTGATTCGCTCTGAGGGGTTTCCAACGTACGGTGGGCTATCGGGACGCGACTTGGAAGCACTCGCACAAGGTTTGACCGAGATCATTGACGAAGATTACTTGCGATACCGAGTTCGGACGAACGCGTACATTGTTGAACGACTGACAAAACTTGGCATCCCTGTGGTGCGGCCAGCGGGTGGACACGCGGTCTTTGTCGACGCTCGGACTTGGCTGTCGCACATTGACCCGCTGCAGTACCCAGGTCAGTCGTTATCAATCGCGCTGTACGAACTAGGTGGCATCCGAGGCTGCGAAATCGGCACCGTGATGTTTGGGCGTCACCCCGACGGAAGCGAATCACCAGCACCAATGGACTTGGTGCGACTAGCTTTCCCACGGCGAACGTACACACAGTCTCACGCGGATTATGTAGTCGAAGTTTTTGAAGAACTAGCTGCCAAGAAGGATTCGTTGCGTGGTTATCGAATCGCCTGGGAGCCAAAACTCATGCGTCATTTCACGTGCAAATTCGAACCCGTCGACTGCAGTTGATCTTGACGAAAGGCCGAGGCGAAACTCGCCAACGGTTTGTTGATTTAGTCTGGCACGAGCATTGTTTCGTTTAACCGGTAGCCTTAGGCGCACGCGGGTGCCTGACTCAAAAGCGCGCCCAAGGCTATATGCTGTCGCCACTTCGTGGCTGGCGAATTCACGGGGTTATTCGTTGGACGCGATCTCGTTTCGTCGCTTGATCATCCACCCAAGACCGGCTGCGCCGACGGCCAATGGGACCGAGGATTTTGCGTTTGCATCTAGGAAACCGAATAGCTTCTTGCCCGGTGGGGTGATTGAGGTGATCACATCCTTGTTCTCGAACCGTCCAATCATTCGGCGGCGGTGAACCAGTAGATCTGGCTTGACCAATCCCGCTGCCTTGTCGATATCGACGAAGTCCTTTGCAACCGACTTGGATCGTGTCTGCTGGGTCTTCTTATCTTTGACATGCGAGTTGGAGTACCGTTTGCTGCACACTTCATCAAAACGGTCGTTCTGCAGATAGAGCGTGTGATCAAACTTTTCCCTCTGATGAACTTCTCCATCGTGAATATGGACGGTTGGGAAAAAGATCTTATCCTTGAGTCGAGATTCGAACTCGAACGCCATCGGATGCGGACGACCAGAAAGATTCTTGAGCTGGAAAACCACAAATCCATAATCGTTATAAACTGGGATCTTGTCCCATGACGATTTTGGAATGACAAACTGCTGATCGAGTCGCGAAAAATCTTTCATGCTCGGTACAAACGAAGCCACAAAGTCACCGACTTCATGGACCACTAGGTTGCCTGGGGCCGCCTTGCTTTCGACTGCTCCCAGACTTCTGGAGGCGGCTTGTGGAGTGATTGACGGAAAACCACGATCCAGGTCTTCAAAAAAATCGCCGTATTCTTTTAGCGATACAAACCGAACTGCTTTTTCGCGTGCCGGGATCTTGGCCGGAATCGGCAAGATCATTGCGTTGAGTTCTTCGCTTGAGTACTCCATCTGGTACGCAAGCATCTGAGTACCGCTCTTGGTCAACCTTGCGAATAGATTCGTGTTTGTAACGACTTTGACTGGCTTGGCAAAACAGCACATCGATCCGATCTCCTAGTGATTCAATACCGTGGTCATATTCGGGTATCACGATACCAAAGCCACTTTTGTTAGGTCCAAACTTCCCAAAAAAAATTCGGGAATATAGTTTTCGCCTAGCGGAGCTGATTTTTGCGTGTTGTTCGCGTTTACGACAATTCTGGAAACACGCCTTCGTCCAGTTCCATTCGCTGGATGATGGATCGAAGCCGGATGATAAAATCGCTTTTGTAGTTCGCGACTTGTTGCTCAGAGGTGCCAGTTTTTTCGGCGACAATGCGGTTTGGCAAGCCCCGCACAAATAGCAACTCAATCACACGAAGCTTTGTCCATCCATCGGAATTCTTCCAACGCTCGATCTGCTGCTCGATCGCTTCGCGCACGGCAGATTCTTCTAGTCGTTTTCGTTCAACACTGCGAGCAATCGAGCTTGCGACTCGGTCGCCGCCCATCGGTTCACGAGACGGTGATTCGCTATTGCGGCCATGCATCTGCAATGCGGGGCGCCGACCAGTTCTGCGCAAATGGTCCGTCAACTTGTAGGCACAAATCGAAAACAGGTAGCTTTCCAGCGGACGCGACCCATCGTAGTTTGGCAAACTCGTCACGAATCCGACAAAGGCTTCTTGAACGATATCTTCACTGGTAGCGCGATTGCGAATTCGGCTATCCGTGTAAGCCAACAATCGTCCTTCGTAACGATTGATCAACGCTTGCCAAGCATCAGGGTCGCCCTCTCGGATACGCTGAATCATTTGGCTATCTGCTTCACTATTTTTCGATGCCGTCACAGACGATTCCTTGCAGTAAACTGTTTAGCGATATTCTACTAATTGTTGCACTCATTCGTTGCGAGGCAAATCCAGTATGCGCCGCATCTCCGCAACCGCTTCTCGCATCCCAACCATCACGGCGCGGCTAACAATCGAATGACCAATGTTCAGTTCGACAAGGTTGGGGATTCGCAACATTTCGCGAACGTTGGTGTAATTCAGTCCATGTCCGGCATGCAATCGCATTCCCGCTTTGGTTGTTTCTTCGCCAGATTGTTTCAAGCGTCCAATTTCGATCACCCGTTGCTCAGCTTTTGCCAGCGCGAACGGCCCAGTATGAAGCTCGACAGCATCGACACTTAGTTTTGCAGCCGCAGCTACTTGGTGCGGATCCGGGTCGATAAACAAACTGGTCAAGATCCCTTCGGCTTTCAGTTGTTTAACGGCGGCTTCGATTCGTCCGTCGTCGCCTGCAACATCCAAGCCGCCCTCGGTCGTGACCTCTTGCCGGCTTTCTGGGACCAACAAAGCCCAATCGGGTTGCACGCGGCAAGCAATCGAGAGCACTTCCGCGCTGCACGCCATCTCCATGTTCTTTTTGACGGTAACCGTTTGGCAAAGCAGTTCTACGTCGCGGTCGAGGATGTGTCGACGATCTTCTCTCAAGTGAAATGTAATCCCGTCAGCACCACCTTGTTCAGCAAGTGCTGCTGCCACGACTGGATCGGGTTCGTAAGTTCGACGCGCTTGGCGAACAGTTGCGACGTGATCGATATTGACGCCTAATTCAATCATTCTTGGCCTCCCAGAACGGATTCAAACTGTTTGCGATTTGATTTCAGTGAGTGAATCGTACAGCCATTGAAGTTCGCTGGCGATATCCTGTGCAAGTCCACGTTTTCTCATTTCTTGCGGCAGCACCGTCCAGGCATAGGTCTCCACCTCCAAGTGCCCAGTAAAATCGATGCTCGATTCGCTGGACACACCAGATTCTATGATGGTTCGCAAGCATTCAACAACGTCATCTCGCGTTGTGCCTAACAACCCGATTTTTTCTAGAAAGATCGGGACATGAAAATGAATCGCCCAAAGTTGGTCATCGACTGACTCGCAGTTCAATAATTCTGGCAAGTCATTGGCGAGTGCGAATTCACCATCCGCTTGGACTCGACCCGTCTGATGTAAGTAACGGTCTTCGGCAAAGTCTCTGAGCTGATTGAGTGCCGATGCATGGTCCGCCGTCTTGATCTTTTGCCAGTCGACAACGATCGCACTGCTGACTTGGATTTTCCCAATTTTGATTCCTTGGTCAGCGTACCTCCGAAGCACTTGGGTTTGTGATTCCATCATCACCGCCGAGTGACAGATGTCGTGACAAACGGTGATGTATTTTCGATCAACTGCGTCCTTCAGCTGAGTATCGAAAAAGTTCACAATGTCTTCGGTGGTGTCCAAGCAACATCCGGGTTCCGGCTCGATCGCAACGACAATTCTGCGACCCGAATCCCGCTCAAGTTGTTGGAGTTCTTTCGCGAGAGCTCTGAATCGTTGTCCAGCTGCGTCGTGCAATTCCGATTGCTCGCGGCTGCTGAATGAATCGAATTCATTGTTAGGCCATCCGAGTGGTAAAGTGCTGATCGAACCAAGTGTCTGGTCTGCTGGTAGTAACCTAGCCAAAGAATTTGCGAGCTGCTTGGTGTACGCATGGCGGGTATCAGACCACCAACCGGGGACATATACCTTTTGTTTCACAACCTCCTGGTGAAAATTGTCGTAAGGAAAACCATTCACTGTGTAAGCGAACAGGTTTTGTCGCGAAAGGAATTCTCGAAACGAATCGCACTCGGATTCTTTTTGCAATTCTTCCGCAGCACGGTGAGGTATCCACAAACCGATCCCCAGGTGCATGTCCGAACCACCCAATTGGCATGCCGCTTGAGTGCTGACGTTCGCAAGGTTCTCTTGTATTTGTGCGAGGCCCGTTCCTGCGTGGACGTTGGTGCAGTAGCCAAGCGTAAAATTGTTGAAGTGAGAGTTAAACACTTTGGGATAAACTTGCGGGCAAAAAGGAAAATGAAATTTGAATTTTGGAAACTGCGGGGGTCGCAGAAATAAGTTTCCTGTCTATACTTATTTCATGAGAGTTGAACGAACCTCTCATGGCAACCGTGCCCTCACGAACGCGTTGATGTGGTGCCCTGCTTCATCGTGTTCGTCGCCCCTGCGTTAGTGCCCCGAACGCAGGGGCACTTTTTTTGCGCCTACAGAAAAATCGACGCTGAATTGCATAGAATCATGCAATAAAACACGCCGCCAGCGTTAGTCCAAATGCACGCCCCAAGACGAAAACGTGGCGATATTCTCGGCTTGATTGACCCGTTTTCTGCCCCATCTATACTCGTGTTTTTGAAAGACAAAACGTCTTCTCTTTTGACACATTGTTTTGCAGCAGGATCTTTGTGTACGAATTACCTCGCCTGGGTGCATACCTGTCCGCACTCTTTGTTGTTGCCGCCTCCAACTTGGCATGGTCGGACGACGTCAGCACAAAAGCACCACCGCTTTCGCCAGAAGAATCCATCCAGACGATGCGGGTCGCTGACGGCTACTCGGTTGTACCCGTTCTAAGTGAACCGCATATTCACGAACCCTCCGCGATCACTTGGGATGGCAATGGCCGAATGTACGTTGTCGAAATGCGAACGTACATGCAAGACATCGACGGCAAGAATCAACTGAAACCAACCAGCCGAGTTTCGCGCCATGAAGACACCAATGGCGACGGTGTCTACGACAAGCACACTGTGTTTGCAGACAACCTGTGTTTGCCACGTATGGTTTTGCCGTTGATCGACAAAGTCATCATTCGCGAAACGAACACGTTGGACTTAAAGAGCTACCAAGACACCAATGGCGATGGTGTCGCGGACAAGATCGAACTTTGGCATGAAGGCGGTAACCGTGGCGGCAATCTGGAACACCAACCAAGCGGTTTGATCTGGAACATCGACAACTGGCTTTACACGACCTACTCCCGACATCGCTATCGGTTCACCGGCGGCAAAGTCGTCCAAGAACCGCTGCCACATGGTAGTGGTCAATGGGGACTAACCCACGACGACGAAGGTCGGATCTTTTATTCAACTGCTGGCGGAGAAAACCCAGCGATGGATTTTCAACGCCCGATTATTTACGGACGAATCTCATTGGCTGGCGAACAGGCGCCCGGCTTTCGCGACGTTTTTCCGATCGACACGGTGCCTGATGTCCAAGGCGGCCGCGGCCGAGTTCGCAACGACAATTCGCTGAACCGATTCACAGGATGTTGTGGCCAATCGATCTATCGTGGTAACTGCATGCCTGCGGATTTCAACGGCGACCTGATCATTCCCGAGCCGGTTGGCCGCTTGGTGCGCCGAGCCAAAGTTACCAATGACGATGGCCGGATCGTCGTTTCCAATGCTTATGACCAAAAAGAATTCATCGCTGCAACCGACCCGAACTTCCGTCCCGTCAATAGTGCGACTGGCCCCGACGGATGCTTGTACATCGTCGATATGTACCGCGGCATCATCCAGGAAGGCAACTGGGTTCGCGAGGGATCGTACTTGCGCGGCATCGTTCAACAATACGAACTGGACAAGAATATTGGTCGTGGACGAATTTTCCGTGTCGACCATGAAACCACCGAACGTGGGCCTCAGCCACGAATGCTGGACGAAACGCCTGCGCAGTTGGTTTCTCATCTGTCGCATTCCAACGGCTGGTGGCGAAGCGAAGCACAAAAGTTGATCGTGTTGCGGGGCGACCAAACGGTTGTGCCGGCGCTTCGTGAGCTTTTGGCATCCAGCACCAGCCCACTCGCACGGCTACATGCTATCTGGACACTCGAAGGACTCGATGCGCTCGATGACTCGGTTTTGAAGACAGGTTTTTCCGATTCGGACTCGCGCGTTCGTTCCGCCGCGATTCGTATCAGTGAACCTTTGATCGCCAGCAACCGATCGCTTGACGAATCGATCCAAAGTTTCGTATCGGATCCCAGTCCCGATGTTATTATCCAAACGTTGCTTTCAGTTGGACGCGCCGGGCATCCTGATGCAGAACGAATCATGGATGAAATCACAACCAACCACCCGCAGAACCAGGCAATCACAGGCATCGCAAGTCAAATGAAGGCTCGTGCTGCTGCGTTGATTGCCGAGCAAAAGAAGCTGCAAGAATTACGTCGACGCAACAAGCAGCTTGCCGAATCGGTTGTTCGTGGCAAAACAATTTACAAAACTTTGTGCGTCACGTGTCACGGGCCTGATGGCAAAGGGATGGCGTCGCCAGACCACAAGGACAAGATGGTTGCGCCTCCACTGGATGGTTCGTCTCGAGTTACAGGACACAAGGAACGGTTGACGCGAATCATGCTGCACGGGCTGATGGGCCCGGTGGACGACAAAACTTACACCGCCGGATTGATGCTGCCGATGGGCGCCAACACGGATCAGTGGATCGGCGATGTCGCAACGTACATTCGCAACGAATGGGGCAACAAAGGTTCGCTGATCGAAGCGTCCGATGTTGCCAGAATTCGCGAGCAGTCCGCGAAACGGATTGGACCTTGGACACTGAACGAACTGAAATATTACGACCCGCCCGCTTTGGAAGATCGCGCTAGTTGGAAATTAACCACTAGCCATCACAAAGGCAGTGTCGGTGGCTGTATCGACGATAACCCCAAGTCTCGCTGGGATACCGGAACGACTCAAAAACCAGGCATGTGGCTAGGCGTTGAATTGCCGGAGCCTGTGAAATTGATGTCAGTGGTTTTGGATTCTCGAGGATCCAAAATGGATTACCCGCGCGGGTACGTGGTGACCGTTTCAACCGACGGCAGCGAATGGAGCGACCCGGTGGCGATTGGATTGGGCGACGGTCCCGTGACCGAAATCGAAGTTGATTGCCCCGAGCCAATTCAGCACATTCGAATCACGCAAACTGGATTTTCAACCAACAAGTACTGGTCGATTCACGAACTTACCATCAAAGGACTTTCGCTGCGTGACCCACCACCAGTGGCTTTGGCAGAACAATTAGCGAAAGTCGACTCTGCTCAGTTGGCTCGCGAGGCCAGAACCAAAGGTGATGCAACTCGCGGCGCGCTACTGTTCTTTAACCAAGCACTTTCGTGTGCCAAATGCCACGCACCGACCAGCGGCGATCGGTTGGGGCCTGACGTAGCGGCCAAGCGAGATGGTGTGAGTGATCCGTTCCTTGTTGATTCGATTTTGAACCCGTCCAAAGAGATTCGCAAAGAGTTTGCCCAGATGGTCGTCTTGACCGAAGACGGGCTAGCGATCACAGGTTTTATCGTCAAAGAAACAGATGACGAATTGGTGCTTCGAGAACCCGCCGGCGGCAAGCTGATCACGCTTGCGCAAGACGACGTCGCGGCGATGAAACCCGCCAAGACTTCCGCAATGCCAGCCGGTCTGGTCAATCAACTCAGCAATCGACAACAGTTCCTAGATTTGACTCGGTTCTTAATGGAAGTAAACGAGCGGGGCGCCGATCACATGGAAAAGCTGAAACAAGCAGTCACGCCGAAATAGCAAAGTTGGCAAAACCCGTAGCGGAAGTCTTCAAGATCTATTTCGTTTAACCGGTAGCCGTAGGCGCACGCGTGTGACGACTTAGATGATCGCGTGCGCCTTCGGCTACCGATTAAACGATTAAGTCAACAAGGCTAGCGTCTTGTCGCTCACGTCTCTGCGAACGCGCGCATCGTGACGGAGACACGCCGGCTGCGAAACCTTGCAAACTTGGGAACTTCGTGTGTCCATGTTTGGTTCGTGTCCCAAGGTATCACGACAAAGTCACCGTTGTTGAGCGAAAAATCTTTCGGCGGAGAACCACTTGGATAGGGTCGCATTCGAAAGACGCGTTCTTCGCCAAGCGAAACGGTCACGATCGATGAATCCGGAACCAACCCACTGACACTGTCTCGGTGCTTTCCGTGATAGTGTTTCAATTCACCGTCATGCCAATTCACAAACATTCCGTTCATGCGCGAGTCAATTACTCGCTGGCACCACTTTAAAAACAACAGCATGCATGGTGGCGCTTGTTTCGCGACTGCAACTTGTTTCGCGAACGGATAGTCACGCTCGTAGGCTTGGTCCCAACGCGGAACCTTCACCATCTTCCCGTGTATCAAAATCTCCGAGTATTCCTCGGGGTGCAAATTCCAAATTGCATCAAACTCGTCGTCACTGGGAATCAGGTCAGAATCGATGGTGCCAATTTGGATCGAATGTTTCTCATCTAACTTCACCAGTCGCACATCACTCTCCCCAAGACAGTGTCGTAATCTCCATCGCATGCCTAATGCATACGCCCAAAGATCATATAGCTGCTTGAGAAATTAAGCGATGTGCCACCATCGTCGCAGACGCGAAATGCACCGTTAGATGTAGTTCAGAATCGACTGTTGATCCAATTTCTTGACTGCATAGACTAGCTCCAGCACTGACCCCACACCCATTTTTCGCAGCGACCGTGCGCGGTGTTTGTCGATTGTTTGAAAGGTAACTCCCAGCAATTTGGCAATCGTCTTGGTCGGCGTGCCTTGCAAGCAGTGGCGGAGCACTTCACGTTCTCGATTGGTCAATTCAATGATCCTGGAGCGCAATTCGCAGGGCGATGGGTTGCCCGAGCAATCTGCAAGTAGCACTCGCGCGATGACTTTTTCCAGATCGGGAGCCGAACATGGTTTACCGATACACCCACTGACCCCTGCGCGGCACAAATCGTAAATGAATTTTGGCGACCGGTTGTTTGACACGACAATCGCTGGAAAACCAATCACGGAATCCCATAACTGTTCCAGGCACTCATCAAGCGGCTGCGTTAGCGAATCGGCATTGATCAAAACAACGCCCGACACTTTACTTTGTATGAAGCGATGCACTTCCAAAACGTCTTGGATCGGTTGAGTGCGCGTGGTGGTTGGCGACAGTATCGCCGCAATCTCTCCGTTGGTTTCCAAGGAGAAAACCATCGCTTGTTGAATTGGTGCCGGCGGAACCATCGGCGTGGTGATTGTGCTGAACGACGTAGCGCCGCCACTGATCATTCCAATATTCATTGTTTGCCCCGAATATCTTGAGGAGTGAAATCCGCATAGTCCTATGCGTGTTTTATTACCCTAGCTTTTGCATCGGACACAAGCCAAAGATTTGAAAGTTCAATCACCTGGATTTGGGTTATCCCTCATTTGAATCAAAGTGATTTCGTGAGGGTTTACCATCACAGATTCGTATGCGTCGCGATGCGAATTTTCGTTTAGCCCATGAACGGCGTTTCATATTGTCTTTGGCGTACAAGCGCCGATCTGAAAAGCGATGCGAAATTCACGCACAGTACAATTCAGATTTGATCTGCAACCCGCAAACATCGTCACCCGATATCAAAGCTGTATCAGAATCGCGTCAGGCAATGACTACACATGGGGTAACAAAATGAGAAATTGGGGTTGGATTCTTGTGGTTGGAAACTCAGAACCAAGCACTGCAGCAATCTGTCAATACTTGAAGAAAGGGCGCCTCGCGTTTGACAACCTATCGCTGGATGAGCGTATAGATTCAATGCGGTCTTATTCGATGGCATTCGTGTGCGGGTCAACCCACAGTGAACCAAATGTGATTCTGCAACTTGAAGAACTCAAGAAGCTGAAAATACCAACAGCAATTGTTGTGTCAGATTTTAGCCAGTACTTTTCGGATAAATGTCAGAGGAACGGTTTGGGCACACCGATGCAGTTGCCTTTGAATGATCTGGCAATGAGTGAAGTATTGAACACGGCGATGTACCGGAGCGACGCGGCACTACTAAAAGCTGCAATGCCAACCTACGCCAGAAAACTGAAGCAGCTTGAGGATCGTGAGCGGTTGATTGTTCAGATGGCAGCTGACGGCGCAACGAACCGCCGGATTGCCACATGCGTTGGGCTGGCAGAGAAAACGGTGGAACGGATCCGTCAAAAACTTCGTAAAAAATTGAACGTGAATAGTGTCGCCGAAATGACACAGGTGGTCACACTGGGAATGGTCTTTGAACTAGGCACACCTCCCGCTTTCCCGATTCCGACGGCAGGCATCGAGTCATGACGCATTGGGTTGGCCCCAAGCAGGCCGGATCAAGAAGCGTAGCGACGTTGCGATTGGTCCGGCCTTCACACTGTCGTGACTGGCATTCACGCGATAGGCTGGGAGAGTTGAAAAGTCGCTGGATTCTATTCAGATTTTTCTGGCTGCCCCCTAGTTCGTGACCTACTTTTCAAAGGGTCCAACTCTTTTCTTAGGGATTCGCGTGCAATTTTGTAAGCTAGCGCTCGCTCTAACAGTTCTTTGGTGTTCACCAATAATTGCCCATGGCGATGATCCCATCGCCGTTTCACGTGCGAATGTAATCCGGACCCTTCAAAGTCTTTCAGATGTCGATAGTCCAAAATGGATGCTGGGCCAGAACGTAGGCCACGGAAGCGATGACCTGCCGGCAAAGTATCAATCAAGCTTTGGAAAACTGGAGCAGCGGTATGGCACATGTCCCAAAATGCTGGGGCTAGATCTTGGATATGAAGAAACTCCACGATCCAACAAAACGTTAACTCGAATTGCCAAGCAACATGCGCAGCGCGGCGGCGTCGTAACCATTAGCCTTCACCCCAAAAGTGTTTTCGGTGGTGGTCTCCGTGACGTATCGAACCGGCGGAATTTCAGAGAGATTTTCCGAAAGGGATCCATGGCGAACTTGCGCTGGTTCAGCACGCTGGATCGAGTCGCGGCTCAACTGCAGGTGTTGCAAGATCAAGGAGTCATCGTCTTGTGGCGCCCGTTGCATGAAATGAATGGCG
>CAYNNP010000064.1:0-5412 GCA_964398215.1 uncultured Pirellulaceae bacterium
TCGTTCGTGACGACTTTGCCTACGGACTGGACGAAGGCATTCTGACTTGCATTGATCTGAAAACCGGCGACCGCACTTGGAAAAAAGGGCGTTATCGTTACGGACAATTGATCTTGGTAAATGACTCGCTGGTGATCCAAAACGAATCAGGTGATGTCTCGATCGTTGCCGCAAATCCGGTTCGCTATCAACCGCTTGCAACCATTCCTGCGCTGACCGACCGAACTTGGAATCACCCAGTCGTGGCAGGCGGACGACTGTTGGTTCGCAATGATCGCGAAGCAGTTTGTTTTGAATTGCCAACCGACGGCAAATGATAATTCAGGGTCGCTGTATTTTGTCGCGCCATCCTGCGCATGGACGAAACGTAGGTTGGCGACTTTTGGCCGACTGTCTGAGTAACCACGAAATACACGAAGGACACGAAAAGCTTGCAGGACTGAGTCCAGCACATGTTCCCTCGTTGGTTCTTTCTTTCGTGTGTTTCGAGCTTACGGCGACTTTCGCATTGCGGCCTGCGCGTTGTCGACCAATTTTTGCATCAGCAGGATCCTTGAGTTTGCTTGTTCTACTAACTCATCGTCTCCGCTTTCGCGAATCAGGACTTGGTAGTTGTCCAATGCTCCCCGTGCGTACGCGGCGCGTCGGATCTTGGTGACCCTCACTTTTGATTGTGACGCTTGATCATACGTTTCAGCCAAAACTCGTGTTAAAGCCAGACGCTCGGTCTTTGCAGTTTCTTCCCAAGGGCGATCTTCTTTGGCCGCATAGTCGTCCAAGATCTTTCTAGCCTCTGCCGCCTCTTTAGTGTCAATCCATCGCTTAGAAATCTCGGTCAATAACCCCAGCCCTACGTGGATCGTTTCTTCGTCCTCAAGTAGCTGACGAGATTCTTCAACGGCAGCTGCTGCCCATTCAGTTCGGGTTGGCCAGCCTTCCGCGCGTATCGCAGTTCTTGTTTCGGCAAATCGACTGCGGTTCCGGGCGTCTTCCTCAAGCCATAACAGCGCTTCATGAAAAAAATTCGGTGGCGGCGCGCCATGTCCTCTTTGGGGAATCGCGTGTGCGTGCATTCGAATTCCCATTGCTTTAAAAATGGGCATTTGGACTTTGGGTAGCTCAAAGCCAATCGCTTCTCTTTCCCCACAGACACAAGCGATGCTCAGCCGGCCTCTTACGCGATCGATTCTCCATGGCAACGTTGGCGTAGCAACACGAGCGTTCGCTACAAGCAGTCCGCCAAAGTACTCGGGGATCGCCATCGCAATTAATGCAGCTGTGCTTCCACCGCCAGAGTATCCCGCGATGTAGGTGTGGTCAGGATCAATATCATAGCGACGACGAACTTCATCCATGCAATCCAGCGTAATACGAACCCGCTCACTCAGTGGAACACGATTGCCCGCGCGATGGGGCTCCACATAGATCATTCCTTCAGCGACGCATGTTGGTCCAACCAAATCCCATCCCATCGGAGAATTAGTGAAGGGAATGAAAACAATCAAGGAATGGGGACCGGGCGAAGCGGCGACAGGACCGTAGTAGTCATATCGTTGATCCGTCGAATCGTATCCAGTTAGTGTACCACCAGGAACTTCCTTGGGGCTGGTCCGGAAAACCGGATACATCCAATCCATCTGAGTCGGTGCTGTGACCTTGACTTTGATACGGCGCACAAACCTTTGTGCACAAACTTGAGTGGTAGCCAAACAAACCCATGTCATGACTAACAGGAACGCCGATCTTTTCCAGTTCATTTGCCACCGATGATTTGAAGTCCTGGATACGCTAGCTTTAGTGACGGTAGATGGTTCGCAAGCTCCCACGCGATCCGTTATCACTGGTATAAGTGCATTAGAACAGGGGGCAATCACCAGATGTGAAATAAAGGTCGTGATAATTGGACGTTGTTTGCTCTGGCGTTCACGCTATTAGGTTGGCTGTTGATGCGAGATGTCAGCTAGAATCTAACGTTGACGATTCGCGCGCCTTGTTATTTGTTGAGAACGATATGAAATTGATCGCCGTCTTTTTTGCCGCTGTGAGTTGGTTTGGCTGTTTGTATTCTTGCCCGAGTCTTGCCGATGGTTGGGAATCTCTGGCGCCGCGCGATGAAATTCGTCCGGCTTTCTCTCGCGATGGCGATACATTGCAGATTGCGGTTGAGAACGACAAGCATGGCTTGATGGGTTCGTGGCAAAACACGTTTGCTATACAAGGCGGTCAGCACTATCGTTTTGAGGTGCGGCGTAAAACGACTGGCGTTGATTTGGTGCGCCGCGCCGCGATCGCTCGGATTGTTTGGCTTGATAAAAATGGCAAAAAAACACGTCGCGCCGATCCTACCTTTACCACCTACTATGCTGGTGAGCGGCCGCAAGCCGAACCGGATTTTCCTGCTGTCGAAAAAAGGCTTGCCGACGGTTGGACTTTAGTTTCTGGGACTTTTGTTGCGCCGCCCAGTGCTGTGTCTGCGCGAATCGAACTGCATCTGCGATGGGCGCCGCCAAAGGCAAAAGTTGTCTGGTCCATTCCGAGTTTGACCAAGACGTCAGCGCCGCCGCCTCGCCAAGTCAAACTTGCCTCCGTGCATTTTCAGCCCAAAGCCGGAACGACGGCTGCCGAAAAATGCAAGCTGTTCACGCCGTTGATTGCGAAGGCTGCCGATCAAGGCGCCGATTTGATCGTGCTGCCGGAAACGTTGACTTACTATCACAGTGGTGGCAGTTACGCGGACGCGGCTGAATCGATTCCTGGACCGTCGACCGAGTTCTTTTCAAAGCTCGCCAAGCAACATGATACGTACATCGTGGCCGGGTTGATCGAACGCGACCAGCACCTGATTTACAACGTGGCGGTATTGGTCGGGCCCGATGGATTGGTGGGCAAGTATCGCAAAGTTACTTTACCGCGCGGCGAAATCGAAAGCGGTGTGATGCCTGGCCAAGAATACCCGGTGTTTGAAACACGATTTGGCAAAGTCGGCATGATGGTTTGTTACGACGGATTCTTTCCCGAAGTCGCCCGGGAGCTCTCGAATCGTGGTGCCGAAGTGATCGCGTGGCCTGTCTGGGGATGCAATCCGATACTTGGCGCTGCTCGAGCTTGCGAAAACCACGTCTACGTGGTCAGCAGTACTTACACAGACACGAGTCGCAATTGGACGGTCAGTGCGGTTTTCGGGCACGACGGCAAGCCACTGGCAAAAGCCGAAAACTGGGGCACGATTGCGATAGCGAAAGTCGACCTGAACAAGCCAAATTATTGGCATAGCCTGGGCGACTTCCGTGCTCAAATCCAACGTCACCGCCCGAAGGTCGCGCCCGTTCCGTAAAACGATTGCGACGTGACGGAAGGCGATGGGTTACCGTTGTGGGCCTCTTTTTGCAACGCGACTGAGCAGTGAGGACTATTCTTCCTCTCCACATGATTCGCAGGTAACCGTCTGCGTAGACTGTTCCTTGTGATCAATTATGATGGTGGAAACAGCCGTCACTTCGTGACTTTGTCCACATTCAACAGAAATGGAAAAAGTATATGGGGTTGTTGTCACGTTGTTACTATTCGTAGTCGGCTCTCCCGGAGTTGCTTGCACGCTTCCCGCGCCAGGTACGCTAACGTCAACTCCCTCAGAAGTTTCGTTTGGCTCAGTCAGTACATTCAACGTTCCATCGATCCTGCATTCTCCGTCTTCGCATACACAGACAAATGGGTCGGGTACGATCTCACTTAATCGTTTGAACTCGGCCATCATAATTCCTTTAATTGAAAGTTTCGAATTATCATTTGCCCCATCGCATTAACGCCTGCCAGGGTGTTGTTTGCAACCCCCACCTGCAGGTTTTTGTTCACAATCCCTGGCAATTCGCGTCCATCTACCATCACTTTTGCAAGTTTTCCGTTTCGTACCTCAGCCTTTAATGACAAGTTTTTCGGAAAGCTTTTGCTTATTTCTTCAAAATGCAAATAGTTACTGCTGGTGATTCCAAAGTGGCGTGTCGAGTTGTCGACTTCTGATTCTGTGATCACAAGACTAACGGGAGAGTTGACGCCAGACGCGCCAAATTTCAACAGTGTTAAATTATATTTTTCGGGCTGAATGGAGGTTTTGTGAGCGTTGACCATAAACCCTACATAGCCAATTTCTGACAAAATATCGACGTCAGCGCTCATTTCAAAGTCACCACCGGCCACTTCGTGTGTCGCAAAGCAAGCGCTGCTGGAGTTTGAGCGAATATGAATGGAACCCTGATTGTCAATGAATGCATGGTCTTTCGGCGAAGAGTGCTGCCATGCGATTGGTGTTAGGGCTAGTGGTTCGCTGGGCTTTGAAAAGGATTTACTGAGCGCGAATCCGACAATGCAAACAAGTGTTAGCAGTACACCAATAGCCGATGCGATTGACGATGCGGCTCGACGCTTCGGCTTGGGCTGTATGCGCAGCAAAGACTTGACCTGCATTGCGTTGCTCGGTCTTGCTGCGACGTCTTTTTCCAAACACTTCAGACAAATCGATTCGAGTTGGTCCGAAATGGACTCGTCAATCTGTGACGGCGGCTTAACGGATCTTGATATGATTTGGTTAAACAAGTCCTTTCGCGAGTCGGCAGCGAACGGCCTTTTTCCTGTTAGCTGTTCGTACAAGATGACACCCAGACTGAAGATGTCCGAACGACCGTCCAAGTCGCTGGGAGGCATCGTGATTTGCTCTGGTGACATGTACACCGGCGTACCAGCGGCGCGCGAGGTGCCAGGATCGTGTTCGTTGATCGCTAAACCAAAATCGGTGACTTTCGCAATTCCATCTTTTGAAATCAGAATGTTCTCTGGTTTAAGGTCCCTGTGTACGAAACCTCTCTTGTGGGCAAAGTGGATGGCGTCAGCGACATCAGCCAGCAGTTGCAATCGCTCTTCGCGAGTTTCTTTCTCAATTGGCACTCGCGACAGTGGTTCTCCATCCACATACTCCATCACGATAAACGGCACTCCTTTGTCGTTCTTGCCCGCATCATAGATCGAAACAACATGGGCGTGCTGGAGCTTGGCTAGAAATCGGGCCTCTTTGATGAACGACGCGACCAGAGCAGGATCCCAATCCGATGCTGAATTGGGAACTTTGATCGCAACAACTCTATCTAAGGTTGGATCAAGGGCGCGGAAGACGGTACCAAAGCCACCGGAGCCAATTCGTTCTTGGATGACGTAACGTCCAAAATCACCCGACGACGCTTGAACATCAGCATCGAACGAAAGGGACTCTGGTTTTTTTTCGGTTCGGTTTAAATCGGCTCGAGTGCCAATTGAGCTGACTGTTAGGTTGTCAGCGTTTGGGTCAGAATCTGCGGTCACATCCCATCTCCTCAAGCAACTTTCTGGGGCAGAAGATCGCTTTGCGTGCCATTGATATTAGGG
>CAYNNP010000064.1:5512-8640 GCA_964398215.1 uncultured Pirellulaceae bacterium
ATTGATATTAGGGCTCGATGTTCACGTGATGGCCATCGGATACCTCTATCAGGGGTCCAAGGTAGCAAGGAAATTGGACAAAAGCAAATCGGGCCTCCCAAAATGTTCAAAATTGTTCGTGAACGGGTTTTAGCAAGATCCACTACTGGCGGACGCGATGCAGAAAAGCCATTCAAAATCCAAGATAGAAGCTCCGAAAGATCTGTTGTGTACACCTGCTTTATTGAGCCAACCGTGAACTCCCGTAGGGTTTTCGCTGATCGCAAAAGTGCTTGTGCGCCGCCGCTGCAAGGTCCGTCTTACTGGTAGACGAAATTCAAATCGCGCGTAGTCACTTGGCGTGATTTTCCCGAACCTGCATGAAAGAATCCTCGTCCCAGTAGTCACTGTAAAACAACTCTTGCTCTGGGCTTGCCCAGTAAGGATAATGTTTTCAGTCGGGTCGCAATGACGCGTTGCGACGGACACTTCAGTACGATTCGCTGTTCCGTTCTGGTTGGCACCTGGAATAGCTGTCGTCTTACTTAAGTTAAAAAGGAGGTGATCGAGTGGATTATTGCTGTACTTGCCAACGGGGTGGTAACCCGTAGTTTACGTCGGCGGGCTGTTGCTACGGCACGGCCACCCCGCTCGCTATCATCCATATATGATATTTGCGAGTTAAACGCCCGCAGGTTGGATGCACCTTGGTCCGACCTGCGGGTTTTTTTAATGCGCTGACTTCTATCTCGCTGAGCCAGCGGCATTACCGATTACGAATCAGCTGCTGAGATTCAATTTTCAATTTCTTGATCGTTGCGGCTTCGACTTTCAAGAAACGTTCGGCGTCAGTTGGGTAACCAGCAGTGGGCTCGTAGGCCTGCTTTCCAATGTGCTTTGATTCAAAGTAGGCGTTGAATCGGTCCATCATCCGTTCACGAATGTACTTGGCATACAAGGACGACATTGCAACCGGAGTGAATCGGTCGCCTTTGACAGAAAAATGGACGCTTGTTTGGACGTCATTTTGTTTCAGCCGATAGGAACTCCGCTCTTTCGTTTCCGAATCAATCATCACCATCGATTCGTCAAACAAATGTTGAAGGACTCCTGCATAGTAACGTCGCCCGCCGTGGCGATCACAGTAAACATGTGCCCGACTGCTGTTCGCGGAATGCGCGTCGAGCAATGACTTGAGCAACGCGAGGGTCGACTGTGAAAGGAGATCCGACTTGTTGACACCATTTTGGCAAATGAGGTTGAACTCGGCGGCAGTGATAACGCGCGCAACCACGCCCAGAAAACGAATTCCGGTTGAACTCCATTTCTGAATCGCTTCACTGGTCGCCGTCGCTGGCAGAAAGCTCGGTTCTTGCTCAAATGGTTTCAGCCAAGCGGTCGCATCGATCGACGGCATGTCATCGCTGGCGATTTGGCGCAATAAATCGATCAGCCGTTCGGCATCGTCCAGCTGCTCGCACCATTGATTTCCAGTGCTGATTGCGGCGTGTAGCTTGGCCAGTGGATTTGTCTTGCCAGGCTGAAAGATCGCTTTGGAATCGTTCACGACAACCGATTGGTCGTCAATCTTGGTGGTCGTCGCGAGTGGTTCAAAGACTTTCGAGAGCTCTTGGTCGCTCTGATAATCATCTGGAATAAACCAAGCGGTTGCGACTATCGTCAGGGGGCCGAGCTTTGGTCCATATCCAGCTTCGTCCGTGGCAATCAACAGCATTTATTTCGTTCCATCTTTTCAGCACCGAGAGCGAGTTGCTGAATCATTATTGTTTGCGTCTAGTATTCTTGCCTATACGTCTGCGAACTTCATCGTCGACAACACCAACGGCACCTCGTCCGCCTTCCAGGCGTCGGTCGATGGCCCACTTCACATCGTCATTGGCACCATCCCAAAACTTGCGAATCGTGTCTGGCGGTAGCTTCTGACTTGAACGCACCACTCGAAAACCAACCATCTGCGTAGAATGCGATGAGTACCACCATGGACTTGGTGGAGCACCTGCGTCGCCTTCCTGCCATTCTTCGTGATCGGACGCTTGCCGTGCGGCACATCGCAGTTCGGCAACGTAGCTATCGCAGTTTCCACCGCGAACCACGCCGGTGGATGACTTGCTCGGCCAGTTCACACACTCTAGAACCCCTAGCGGCTTGCCAAGTTTTCTTTGGCGATCAAAGAGTTGTTGATACCAATCTTTCGCATAGCTATCCACGGTCCACTCCATGACATTGCCCTCCATGTCGTAAATTCCAAAACCGTTGGGCGACTTGCGACCACCGATCGAAACCGAGAAATCGCTCGAGTGATTGGCGGGTTGATTTTCAAAGAACCAGCAGTGTTCGCCCGCGAGTGCCGAGTCGTTTCCCCATGAGTAGACTGATTGTGAATTTGAACGACATGCGTATTCCCACTCTGCTTCCGTTGGCAATCGATACTGAACTCCTGCGATCGCACTTAACCACTTTGTGTACTGCTGAGCGGCGAATTTAGTCATCGTGACAGCAGGATGTTTGATGGTCGGCGTATATTCATGCACAAAGGTGGGATCGTAAATCTCGGTGGGCGCGGTAACAACATCGACGCGGCTGCGATCGAAGTTCTTGAATGCTTTGGTGTTCCTTTCAATTTCTTTAAATACGCTGTACAGCTGGCAATACTGTTCGTACTCAGCACGCGTGACTTCGTAGCGGCCAACCCAAAGCGGCGCGACACGAATTCTGACCTGTGGCCCCTCGTTCGGACTGCGCCCTTCCTCGGTAGCCGGACTGCCCATCAAGAACTCGCCACCTGGGACAGGCACCATCCAGAATTCAACATCGGTGCCTGGAATCCGTTGCTGGTAAGGAACCATCCAGCCAGATTCAATTTTCACGGCGTGCTGCGAACTTGGATTTTCAGCAACCACGCCTAACGCGGCCTCGGCGGCGCCAGGACTCTTGTCTTGAGAATACGAATTCCCTGAATCAAAGATCGCCAACAGAATCGAAATCGTGATACCAAGGGCGACCACTCGATGAACACGCATGCCGCTAGCCAGCCAGTGATTCTCTTTTGTCATCGGGCCTTTGGTAAAGGTCATGATCTTTTTCTCATTGCCTCGCGAATTACTGCTGCGAATTACTGCTGCGAATTA
>CAYNNP010000064.1:8740-26945 GCA_964398215.1 uncultured Pirellulaceae bacterium
TGATCTTTTTCTCATTGCCTCGCGAATTACTGCTGCGAATTACTGCTGCGAATTAGGGTTTGAATATTTCCAGCGACGGCTGGCATTCATCGATCAAGCCAACTGATTTTGCTTGGCTAGAAAGTTGCTGGAGCGATCGTGATCCTTCGTCCCCCAAATCCACGGTCCAATCGTTGACATATAGATTAACGTGTTTCATCAACACTTCATCGTCGAATTCTTGTGCGTACTTCCGCATCGTGGGAATTGTTGACTCAGGATTCTCTCGGGCGAACAAAATCGAAGCTTGGATTACCGATTGAGCTACCGACATCGTTTCACGGCTCAAATTCCTGGACGCAACCAGCCCGCCCAGCGGCAACGGGCACGACGTCTCCGCTTCCCAGCGTGTGCCAAGATCTTCTACCAGCGCGAGCCCCTCGTCTTGCCACGTGAAACGGCCTTCGTGAATGCAGACACCAAAATCAGCTTTTCGCGACTGCAAGGCTGGCATGATTTCCGAAAACACGGCGTGCTGGACCGTCGCAGTGTTTGGGTAAAACAAATTAAATAACAAAGTCGCTGTCGTATGCCGTCCCGGGCACAGCACCCGTTGGCCAGCATCGCTTGGCGATTGCCCAGGCTTGGCAGCAAGTAGTAGTGGGCCTACACCAAATCCCAACGCCGATCCACTGGGCAACACAACGTATCGATCCGACAACAACAAAGCTGCATGGAAGCTTGTTTTCGCAACGTCGAATCTGTTTGCGAACAATCCATCATTCAACAATTGGATGTCAAGCAACTCGATCTGGAACTCCAGGCCTTGCCAATCCACATCCCGATTCATCAAGCCATGAAATGCAAATGTATCGTTGGGGCAAGTCGATATGCCAAGGCGAATTAGCTGGCTCATTGTTTATCCTCCAACAACACCTGGCTTGCCAATTGGGAAGCTGAAATCATCGCTTTTTCAATTTGCCATTTTGCGTGCTCGCGATCACCAACGCGATTGCTGGCTCCGCGGATGATCAACAAAGGAACGTTGTTCAATTGACAGCTCATCGCCACACCAAAACCCTCCATGTCCTCGGCTAGTGCATTCGGGATCGCCGCCACTTTTTCATCCGCCTCGGCCAAATCACGACTTGCCGCACAAACGGTAATCAGCGCTGCTGGACTTTCCGTTGCCGAATGTTTCAGCACGACTCGGTCGCCAATCGCCTGTGCACTTGCCGCGTCAACCTGGTCAAAACCAATCTCGTGTGACCGCGTGTGCTGGTGCATGCCGACGCCGACTCCCCAGCAATGGATTTCGTCAAAGGTCATCGCGCTGCCGACTGGAAAGCGAGTCGCATCATACGTTCCGGCGATTCCGACCAAGACAACGCGACTGGGATTGTGGTTCAGGATCAACTGCATCGAACGTGCGGCTGCCGCGATGGGACCGAACCCTAATACTTCAACCGCACCACCGACTCGCTCGCTGGCCTCATTCAAAATTCGATCCGCCGCCTGCAGTTCAGTTTTTGTGGGAACAAGAATCAAGCAGTCCAAATCAAAATCCTCGTTGCAGGCCCGGTGTGATATCCAAATCCAATGGCGCGTACTCGGATCGTTTGATCTTTTCCAAAGCGATCGCTCCCATCACTGCGTTGTCGGTACACAAATTCATAGGAGCAATGATCAATTCAAAACCGTTTTCGCTGGCAGCAGTTCCCAGTGCGTTCCGCAGTTTGCCATTCGCAGCGACACCGCCGCCCACGATTAACCGATCGGCAGAATACTTTTTCACCGCATTGATCGATTTTGCCAACAAGACTTCGACCACAGCATTTTCAAACGAAGCGCACACATCGGCCTTGGTCTGCTCATCCAGGTTCAGCTTGGAAAAGTCATGTTGCCCTGGGCCAACGATCGAGTAGCGGACCGCAGTCTTCAATCCGCTGAAGCTAAAGTTAAAACTGCCGTCATGAATCATCGAGCGAGGATAAGCGTATTTTGCGCCATCACCTTTCGCTGCCAAGCGTGATACCGCAGGCCCACCGGGAAACCCAAGTTGCAACATCGCTGCGACTTTATCAAATGCCTCTCCCGCCGCATCGTCGATCGTGCCGCCCAAGTAATCCAGGTCAAGCGGCGATTCGCAGTGATACAGACTCGTATGTCCGCCGCTCACGACTAAACCGATACACGGATAGATGGGTTTGTCCGCCGCGATCTGACATGCGTAGAGGTGGGCGTGCAAATGGTTCACAGCGACCAACGGTTTATCAAGCGAAAGTGCCAGAGTCTTGGCAGCGACAACACCAACCAACAGCGACCCGGCTAGCCCAGGACGATCCGCGACAGCAATCGCCGTCAGGTCTTCCAAGCAGACATTGGCTTGTTTGATAGCTGTATCAATCACCGGCAGGATACGCTCGACGTGAGCCCTGGCGGCGACCTCAGGAACCACGCCCCGGAATTTTTCGTGCAATTTTTCTTGGGTCGCCACGCAGTCGCCCAAAACGGATCCATCGTCGTCAATCACGGCGGCGGCTGTTTCGTCACAAGTCGATTCGATTGTCAGAATGGGCAATTTAACTTCGTATTCTGGGGGAAAAAGCTCCACAGTACGTAGTCAATGGAGCCAAAGCACTGGCGGTGGGAAACACGCTTTTGGGAGCGATCCTACCAGATACTGACGGATTGACCGGCAAACCAATCCGCTGGCCAGGATTGAATGCAGCGAAAACACCGGAAGCTATTGACATGACTGGCGTTCGCCCCATACTTGCCGCTTCTACGTACAAAATATGTCGGCGAATTTTCCAACAATTTACGCTCAATGCCAACCATCAATCAGCTCGTCCGCAAGCGACGCAAATCAAAAAAGAGCCAAAGCAAGTCTCCGGTTCTAGAGAAATGCCCTCAAAAGCAGGGTGTTTGCATGCAAGTTCGAACGATGACGCCAAAGAAACCGAACTCGGCGTTGCGTAAGATCTCGCGTGTGCGTTTGAGTAACGGAAAAGAAGTCACCGTTTACATCCCTGGCGAAGGCCACAACTTGCAGGAACACTCGATTGTTCTTGTTCGTGGTGGACGGGTTCGTGACTTGCCAGGTGTTCGATACCAAGTTGTCCGCGGTTCGCGTGATGCTTTGGGCGTCGAAGGTCGTAAACAGTCTCGCAGCCGTTATGGCGCGAAGAAGTAATTAGTTAACCGAACAATCGCAACAGTAAAGCAAATTCAGAAATGGGCCGAATTACAGCCAGCCGCACTTCGCTGAAACCTGATCCAAAGCATCAATCGCTTTTGGCAGGCAAGTTCATCAATTGTCTTATGTGGGACGGAAAGAAAACCGTCGCTCAGAAGGTGTTTTATGATGCACTGGACGAAATTGGAAAGCGAAACGAAGGTGACGAAACTTCAATCGAAGTATTCGAAGCCGCGATCGAGAATATCAAGCCATACATCGAAGTACGAAGCAAGCGGGTTGGTGGTGCTAGCTACCAAGTCCCGATGCAAGTCAACAAGGCGCGCCAACAGAGCTTGGCCATTCGCTGGTTGCTAGAAGCGATCCGTGATAAGAAAGGACGCCCGACGCATCTGAAACTTGCTGACGAAGTCATGGCTGCCTTCAAGAAAGAAGGTGTTGCGTACACCAAACGTGAGAACACGCACCGTATGGCAGAAGCCAACAAAGCGTTCGCTCACTTTGCATGGTGATCTGAGCTCTGATCAAGTACCAAAATTCAAAGTCCGCGATGTGAACCGCTCGGTTCGCATCGCGGTTTTTGTTGCGCTTGGGTAAAATCCCCGCCGGTCGTAATTTTAAATCGCTTTCCAATTATCAACCATACAAACGACGCCCAACGATGGCCTTCGATATATCCAAACTTCGTAACATCGGCATCATCGCCCACATCGATGCCGGTAAAACAACCGTCACAGAACGGATGCTGTACCTGAGTGGTGCCAAGCACCGCGTCGGACGGGTTGATCATGGCACCACCGACACTGATGACGATCCCGAAGAACAAGAACGCGGGATCACGATCTTCAGTGCTTGTGTCAAATTCAATTGGAAAGACATCAATATCAACTTGCTGGATACTCCCGGCCACGTTGATTTCACAGCAGAAGTAGAGCGATGCCTGCGCGTTCTGGATGGCGCGGTCGTTGTTTTTTCAGCACGTGAAGGCGTTGAAGCGCAAAGTGAAACGGTGTGGCGACAAGCTGACCGATACAAGGTTCCGCGAGTCGTGTTTATCAACAAAATGGATCGCGAAGGTGCCAATTTTGAATCGGTATTCAACGATATCCAGCCTCGTTTGAATGGCAATCCAGTCGCTATCGAAATTCCTGTCGGCCAGGGCCCGCCGCACATGAACGATCCGTTTCGTGGCGTCATCGACTTGATCGAAATGAAAATGCTGGAGTTCGATCCCGAAACGGAAGGCAAAGAGGTCACAGAGAAAGACATTCCGGATGATCTTCGTGACGATGCGTTGATGTGGCGCGAGCAAATGCTGGAAGCCGTTTACGATATCAGCGAAGAGGCCGCTGAACTGGCGATGGAAGAGAAAGAGGTTCCTGTCAAACTGATCCGCAAGGCGCTGCGAGACGGTTGCATCGATCGCACACTGCAGCCGGTTTTGTGCGGTTCCGCGCTGCATGGCATCGGTGTGCAACCACTGATGACGGCCGTTGGACACTTCTTGCCCAGCCCCATCGATCGCCCGGCCGTCGAAGGCATCGATCCTAAAAAAGCTGGTGTGACTTTAAAACGAAAACCAAGCGACAAAGATCCGTTCTGTGGACTGGTCTTCAAAATCTTGCCTGCCAAAACGGGCGACAACTATTGGATCCGAATCTACAGCGGATCGCTAAAACAGAACATGCGCGTGCAGTGCCCGAATCGAGACAAGAAAGAGAACATTGCGCAGCTATGGCAAATCCACGCCAGCAAGAAGGAGCGTGATGGCCAGATCGATACCGTGACGGCAGGCGATATTTGCTGTGTGATCGGTCCGCGATTTGGAATCACAGGTGACACACTCTGCGACACGAAAAATCTGATCGAACTGCCAAGCATCAAGTTTGCTGATACGGTGATTTCGATGGCGATCGAACCTGAAAACACAGGTGACCGAAAGAAGCTGGAAGAAACGTTGGAAATGCTGAAACGCCAAGACCCTACATTCCAAGCTGTGGAAAACGAAGAACTGGGGCAAACGCTGATCAGCGGAATGGGCGAATTGCACTTGGAAGTCATCCAGCACCGGCTGACGCGAGATTTTGGTCTGAATGTCAAGTTCTACAAACCGCGAGTGAACTACCGCGAAACGATTGGTGGCAATTCAGACATCGTCGGCCAATGCAATCGACAAATGGGTGACAAACAAATGTTCGCGCGTTTGAATGTTCGCGTCTCGCCATTGGACGATTCATCGGCCGCACCGATCGTCTTTGATCGCTTGCCGCCAGAATCGCTGCCGGGCGAAATTCGGACCGCAGTGACCGACGAGCTGCGCGAACGGGCCAAAGGTGGTGGGTTACTGGCAGGCTTTCCACTCTCGGGCGTGAAGATCGAAGTCTACGATGCTGAAATGGCAGAAGAAGGCAGCGATGAGGTGGCGTTTCGAATTGCGGCGAGTGACGCCTTTGAGCAGGGATTGAAAGCAGCCGGTCCGGTCTTGCTGGAACCGCTGATGAAAGTCGAAGTCACAACACCCGAAGACTTCATGGGCGAACTGGTCAACGATCTGCAACAGCGCCGCGCGATCATCGCACTCACCGAAAGTCGTGGCGCGATGACCGTGATTACCGCCCATGCGCCACTGAAAGAAATGTTTGGTTACGAAAGTGCCGTGAGAAGCCTGAGCCAAGGCCGAGCAGGCAGCAGCATGGAACCACTGAGCTACCAACCGGCGCCCAAAGAAGATCTGGATAACTTCGTTTTCTAGAGTGCCAGTTAAAACGATGAAGCGCCAATACCAGCACTTCAAGACTCCCTACAGCTTGGGAGGCTTCATCAGCTTTGTGTTGCTGGGCACAGTACGGTACTTGATGTCGTAGTTGGGCCGAACGTCGACTCCGAACCCGCGAGCAAGCTCCCAGTTTGCACGAGCCGCCCAGGGTGACCCTGGATGCTCGTTTTTGATTTCGGAAAACATGCTTCGTGCGCGGTCAATGTAGGGCTTGGCTTCCTCTGTTCGCACTTGTTTCATGGTGTGGATGCGCCAGCTCGCCAAAAAACGTTGACCTTTCTGCGCGGGGGCGGTCTTGGGCTTTGCAATGAATGCATCCAGCGCCACACCGTACTCGTAGATCCGCGCTTGGTACGCGACCAACTGAGCCAAGATCAAATCGTAGTTCGCTTGCCACCGAGGGTCGGCCTCTTGTTCACGCAGCTTTGCGGCGGCCAACAACGCCTGCTCGGCTTGGTCCATGTATGTCAGCTGCAGCTTTGCTTTGGATTGTTCACGTCGTGCTTGCTGTAGAAACTGCTGCGGGTTCAGCGAAAAATCCATCCGCATCTCGATCGCTTTCGCATTATTTTTTGCGTGTGGATTCAAATCTTGGATCACCTGCCAGATCAAGCCATGCAGCGGATACTTGCCTCGGTCAGCCAGGACAGCGCCGCGCGCTCGCAAGTCGGGACGATAGGGCCGCAGGGCTTCCATGTCATATCGCACCTTTGTCGCGCGGACCAATTTCGTTTCGACGCTTGGCAACATAAAGAAGATGCCGTTGGTCTCGTACGCCAACCGAGCCTGTTCGAACGGGCCAAAGCCACTGCTGAACGCATCGCGGCGACGACGGAATCCGTTTGTTTGCAGCTGATCGGGAAATCCACTCTCAGGGCCTCGGTCAATTTGCAACCAATGCATACGATTGGTCTGCGGATGCCGCCAGCGCATGTAAGCGTAGGGATACCCAAAAACGGCCTCGCGTCCCAGCACATAGACTTTGCAGTCGGCATTTTTTGCAACGTTGATCGCCTGCTCAAGAAACGCAACGTTGTTTTCGCGATCACCGCTCTCGTCGGATACCAAAATCAATGCGAACTGCCGACGCTTGGCAAGATCACGGTAGGTGTTGATCGTTCGGCCAACCGCAGAGCACATCATTTCGAATCCCGATTTATCCACAGGGACTTCGTTAATCGCAGCCTTGATTTTTTCCAGACTATTAGTCGGCTGGTGTCGTGTGTGATCAAAGAACCCTTGGCCAAAACTCGTCACTCCAGTCAACAACGCCTTGTTGCGAGTCCGATTCGACAACCCGAGCTGCGCGTAAACGGTGTCAATCCGCTCACGAATTTCTTGCTGGTCATCTTTCATGCTTTCGGATTGATCAAAACACCAGACAGCCAGCACTGGCCCCTCGTCCAACATCCACAAAATCTCTTGCGCCAACCGATCAAGTGCGGTTTGATAACTGTCGACAATATCGCGAGCCTCTCCTTTCACTTCTCCGTCAGGAACCGCTTCGATCAAGGCCATCGATTCGGGCAGGCCCAACGTCGGCGCTTCGATTACCAGATCTGACGTTTCCACTTTGGCCAGCAGCGATTGGTCCAGAACGGGCGCGCTGGCGGTGGCAGCAGCTGCACTGATTGGCGCGGGAGCAGCCGAGAACATCGAGACGTTTTCTGGCGGCACGACCTCAATTGTTGGATCCAGTTCAATTTCAACGGGCGGATCTTCTTCAAGCGGCCTGGGTGGCAAAGACACGATGTCATATTTCTCGACCTCGCGGACTTCGTAGGAAACCAACGCCAGCACGAGAATGATAACCGTGTGGACGATCATCGAGATCACCATTCCGGCAATGCCACTGGTGCGATTGCCCTGGTTCGCGCCGTCGCCATCATCGCTGATGAGTGAATGATCCATTAAAGTAGAATTTTGTTGGTTATCCATCCGGAACCGCCTCCAGTTCTAGTTTACCAAGCGAAACGGCTGGTAGAGCAACGCAGAATATGAAACCAGCGGTTTTTGTTGACCTGAGCGGCCGATTTTCTGGGTTAAGTACCTAGGCAATCGTGCGGTCATTCCATTCAATAATGATCCATTCCGGCAAGATCGTGTTTTGCAGCGACACATAAAGAACATTCCATGTCATCAGTCCAATCTCCCGCTCCTCCAAACACACCCAATTCGGTCGATAAAAGCGGCACGCGCGTAAAGGAAATGTTTCGTCAGATTGCTCCGCGTTACGACACGATGAATCATGTCTTGTCGGGCAATGTCGATCGATACTGGCGTTGGCGGGCCGTTCGGCGCCTCAAGATGAAATCAGCAGAACCAATTCTTGACACTTGTACCGGAACAGGTGATTTGGCGCTGGCTATCGCAAAGAAAGCACCAAAAGACGTTGAGGTTTTTGGTTCTGATTTTTGTTTCGCGATGCTGGAGATTGCAACTCGAAAGCGAACCAAGGATCCACGCACCACGGATGTCCATTTTCTGGAAGCCGATTCGCAGCACTTGCCTTTCGAGGACAACACGTTTCAATGCGTTACCGTCGCGTTTGGATTGCGAAACGTAGCCGATACGGATCGAGGGCTTCGTGAATTGACGCGGGTTTGTAAACCGGGTGGCCAAGTCATGGTGCTGGAATTCTCTCGCCCGCGAATTCCCGGCTTGAGACAAGCTTATGGGTTTTACTTCAGCAAAATCCTGCCGCGGATCGGACAACTCTTTGCGCGGAATGACAAATCGGCCTACAAGTATTTGCCAGAGTCCGTGGGGCAGTTTCCTGACTACGAGGCACTGACCGAGAAAATGACAGCAGCCGGTTTGCAGAATACCAAATACACCGCGATGACTTTTGGCGTGGCAACGATTTACGAAGGCTTCAAGCCTGCCGCATCGGGAGCAAGCTGATGCAAGATTCCGATGAGCCTTTTGTTGTCGCAATCACAGGTGCAAGCGGTGTTGTGTATGCGATCCGGTTGCTGCAAGCTCTTGGTGCTGGCAACCATTCAATTCACTTGACGATCAGCCCCAGTGGTGCGGCTGTGATCAAGCAAGAAACAGGACTGGATCTGAACCTACACGATCCCGATCTCGCCAGTCTGATCGGTCATTGTCCAACATGGAGTCATTGGCAGTCGCCCGAGCCCGATAAACTGCGAACGATGATCGAGAACCAAATTTCATATCATCGCTATGATGACTACATGACACCGATCGCTAGCGGTTCCTTTCGAACGCGCGCGATGATCGTTTGTCCTTGCAGTGGCAGCACACTTAGCGGGATTGCTCGCGCGGCGGCTTCAAATTTAGTACAACGCGCCGCCGAAGTGCACTTAAAAGAACATCGAAAACTGGTGCTCGTTCCGCGCGAAACCCCCTTGAGCGTATTGCAACTGGAAAACATGCATCGACTGGCCGCGGCCGGCGCCGTTCTGTTGCCCGCCATGCCGGGTTGGTACCATGGCGTTGAATCACTTGACGACCTTGTTGATTTTGTTGTCGCAAGAATCTTGGATCAATTGGACGTCGATAACTCGCTGATCAGCCGATGGGGTGAGTCTTGAGCAAGTTTTCTGATTGGATGGGATTGATTCGGTTCAGTCACACCGTATTCGCATTGCCATTTGCAGCGTTGGCGACGGTGATGGCATTTGCGACTCCGTTGTCATCTGGTGAAAGCCCAACGTTTCGATTCCAAGATATCGTTGGGATTTTGATGTGCATGGTGTTTGCTAGAAGTGCCGCGATGGCGTTCAATCGTTTGGTCGACCACAAGATCGACGCGGCGAATCCGCGCACGGAAAACAGGCACTTGCCGCGAGGCGTGATGACGCGAACACAGGTTGTCTTGTTCACGGCGGGTTGTGGCATCGCATTCGTTGGATCAACCGCGTTGTTTTTGCCGAACTGGGTCCCGCTGGCAGCGTCCATTCCCGTGCTTGCCTTTTTATGTGGCTACAGTCTCGCCAAAAGATTCACATCAGCCGCACACCTGTGGCTGGGTGTCGCACTGAGTCTGTCGCCAATCTGTGCTTGGGTTGCGATTCGCGGCGTTGAATCTGTCACAAACCCCAGTGATTTAATCGCACCACTATTGCTGGCCAGTGCGGTCGCCGCCTGGGTTACCGGATTCGATATCATCTACGCTTGCCAAGATGCCGACTATGATTCAACGGCAGGACTGCATAGCGTGCCGGCACGATTCGGACTCGTTGGGGCCTTTCGGATCGCGGCGGGCTGCCACGTGCTGATGCTAATCCTGCTTGCCCTGCTGCCCTTGGTGGCTGGTAAATCAGGATTTGGCTGGCCGTTTTGGGGCGTTTTGATTGCGGTTACAGTATTGGTCCTACGCCAACACACCATTGTACGTCCTGATGATTTGGATCGAGTCAATCAGGCCTTTTTCAATACGAACGCTGCGATAAGCTTGACGCTCCTGATAGCAGGCGCAGCAGACTGTTTTTTGGTCTAACGCCAAACGCGAGAAACAAAATGAATAGCAACGAACGACAAGCTCGCTTTCGCGAAATCCGCGACAAGGTCGAAGCCGATGAACGGTTGACTTTGGATGATGGTATTTTTCTGTACGACCCCGAAGTGCCTCTGCAAGAAATCGGACAGCTCGCGAACTTGGTTCGCGAGCGAAAAAACGGCAACGTTGGCTACTTCAACATCAATACACATTTGAATCCTACGAATGTGTGTGTGTACCGCTGTCGCTTTTGTGCCTTCCGCAGTGACTTGCGGGATCCGAAAGGCTACGTGATGAGCGACGAACAAATATTGGATCGCGGCCGCGAAGCCACCGAGAACGGTTGCACTGAAATGCACATTGTCGGTGGGCTTCACCACCAGAAACCCTACGAGTGGTATCGGCACATCATTTCGCTGTTGAAAGAAAACTACCCTCAAATCCACCTGAAGGGTTGGACGGCGGTTGAAATCAACTGGTTTGAGTTCCAAACAAAGAAATCCGTCCGCTGGGTCTTAGAGGACATGCAGAGCGCGGGGCTCGGCAGCATGCCCGGTGGCGGCGCAGAGATTTTCCATCAAGAAATCCGGGATCAGCTATGCGAACACAAAGCCAACACGCATGCATGGCTGGATATTCACAGAACGGCACACGATGTCGGCCTGCGAACAAACTGCACGATGCTATATGGACATCTGGAGAATGCTTTTCATCGCATTGATCATTTGATTCGGCTGCGCGAATTGCAAGACGAAACGGGTGGCTTTCAAGTCTTCATTCCGTTGGCGTTCCACCCCGAAAACACCAAGATGGACAACCTGAAGAAACCTTCTGCGCTGATGGATTTGCGCACCCTGGCGATCGGTCGCTTGATGTTGGATAACGTTCAACATATCAAGGCGTATTGGATCATGCTGGGTATCGAGACCGCTCAGACTGCGCTCGCGTACGGAGCTGACGACATCGATGGTACAGTGCGCCATGAAATCATCTATCATGATGCCGGTGCGACGACCCCTCAGTGCTTGACGGTCGATTCCATTAAACAATTGATCATCGAAGCGGGACGCGAGCCGATCGAGCGGGACACGGTCTACAATCGAGTGATTCGCGACGACAACGACTTTACTAAATGGAAGACCGGCGAATGCGTGGACCAGCTGGTCACGAATTGATCAATGATCCAGCAGTTATCGGCTCGCGGCAAATCACTTTTTCAATCTGAGTTATTCGTAGATTTGCCGATTCAAAGCGTATTTCAGTTCAGCCGGGCAGGAATGCCCAACCTACTTGGAGCATGAACCGTGAAGTATTCTCGCCGCCAATTTGTTGCCTCCGCTGCTGGCGCTACATTTTCCGCCTCATGCTTGCAGCACTCTTTCGCGCAATCGACCGGCCAACTGGAAACATTTGTACCCACGCGAGCGATCACGTCCGGGCCAAAACATCATTGGTTCGGCTACTACGATAAACGAGAGTTCGATCCGACAAATCGTTTTGTGTTAGCAAACGAAGTTTCGTTTGAAGGTCGTTCGCCGCGTGGATCAGATAAAATCGGAGTTGGTTATGTGGATACCGCCAACGATGACAAATGGGTCTCGCTCGGTAGCAGCAACGCATGGAGTTGGCAGCAAGGTTGCATGTTGCAGTGGGTTGGCGACAAGGGCGATCGAGTGCTTTGGAATGATCGCGATGGAGATCGTTTCGTTTGCCGAATTCACTCCATCAAGTCGGGCGAAACACAAACGATTGAAATGCCGATCTACACGATTTCCTCGGATGGTCGATATGGACTGTCGGTTGACTTTCGTCGCATCGACAATCTTCGCCCAGGCTACGGCTATGATGGATTGGCGGATCCAAACGTCGCCAAGCGTGCCCCAGAAGATTCTGGAATCTGGCGAGTTGACCTGGAAACAGGGCAATCAAAATTGATCGTATCGCTCGCCGATGTTGTCGCAACCGCATGGCCCGATGGCAGTTCTCATCAAGAAGCGTGGCACTATTTCAACCATCTGTTGATCAATCCAGCTGGGAATCGATTCATTGTTTTGCATCGCTATCGCCCAAAATTTGATCCGAAAACACTGAAGTTCACTGGCGGATTCGTGACGCGAATGATCACCGCCAACATGGACGGTAGTGATCGCTTTGTTCTCGACCCATCTGGCTTTACATCGCATTTCATTTGGAAGAATGACGATCAGGTCACGATGTGGACCAAGCCTAAGGGGCAAAAGAACGCTTTCTTTATCGCCAAAGACAAATCCAACGAGATCGTCCCGGTCGGGCACGACGCGATGCCAACCAACGGACACAATACGTACCTAGCGGCACCGTTTGATGATTGGATTTTGAACGACACCTATCCAGACCGAAATACATCACGCCAAACCGTGTATTTGTATCATGTGCCAAGCGGCCGACGGGTCGACCTGGGGCACTTTCCATCGCCCAAAGAATACCGTGGCGAATGGCGCTGTGACACGCACCCAAGATCCAGCGACGACGGAAAACTGGTTGCCGTCGACAGTCCGCACGAGGGCGGTCGCCAAGTCTATTTGCTGGACATTCGCGAAGTCTTGGAAAAGTATTCGTGAGCCAGAGTTGCCGTGAACTGAGTGCAACGATCGATTCAACTTGGCGAAACGTCGTTCAACAACGCAATCGACGATTGGCTAAGTTTGCAGATTCGCCTCCCGGTCGCGAGCCCTACGAAAATCATCGGCCGATCAACGTGTCTTCACGTTTCGAAGGCCAAACGATCCTTGACGTGATGACTAAATCTCATCCGCACATCGGTATTGCCGAATGGCAGCAGATCTTTGCCGCCGGCAGAATTCGCAAGGGTAACGAACCGCTTGCCCCATCGACTCGGGTGCGTGGCGGACAGCAATACACTCACTGCTTTCCCTATACCACTGAACCAGATGTCAACTGTGCGGTCAGTGTGATCTACGAAGACGATGAATTGGCAGCGATCGACAAACCCGCGCCGCTGCCTCTGCATCCCAGTGGTAGGTTCAATCGAAACACTTTGGTCCGTTTGCTGGAACAAGCCTATGGCACCACAAAACTGCGTCATGTTCATCGGCTGGACGCCAACACATCGGGCGTTTTGTTGTTCACGAAGTCTGCGGCAACAGCAACGCTTTTGATTGATCAAATCGAGCAAGTTGGTTTTGAAAAGACATACTTGGTGCGGTGCGTTGGCTGGCCATCAGAAGATGAATTCACAGTTGACGCTCCTATCAGTCGATTTCCTGGCCAAGCGGGCATTCGAGTTGTCGACGAACAAGGCAAACACGCCGTGACACATTTTCGTTGTTTGCAACGAGACGAAAATGGAACCTCCCTCTTGAAGGCGTACCCAAAGACTGGGCGGACAAATCAAATACGAGTCCACCTTTGGTCCATCAATCATCCGGTCGTGGGTGATCCACTGTATCTGGAAAATCGCGAAATCGGCGGCATTCAGACATTGACTGTCGATGCCCCGCCAATGTGTTTGCACGCGATGAAAATTGAATTCGACTATCCACGTTCATGCGAACGTGTGTCGGTGCAGGCAAGCGTTCCCGTTTGGGCAGATCAAGCGGTTTAGAGCTACCAGCCTTTTTCGCTCAGTCGGAGTAGTTCCAGCACAGCATCTGCTGCCTCGTTGCCTTTGTTACCAACATTGCCGCCGCTACGCTGCAACGCTTGGTCGATGGTGTTGCAAGTCAACAAACCAAATCCAATTGGCCGATCCAAACGCAACCCTAGATCCATCAAGGAATTGCTAACTGCGCGATTGATATGCTCATCATGAGTAGTCTCGCCGCGGATCACGCATCCCAGTGCAATCGCTGCGATGAACGAATCATCTTGTAGAACACGATTGACCAAGACGGGTAATTCCCACGCACCTGGCACGCGAATTGTCACGATCGAATCGGCTGCATAACCAGCGCCGGTCAAGGTTTTGATCGAACCCTGGACCAATGCGTCGCAAATGCTGGCGTTATATCGACTGGCGACAATTGCGATCTTTCCTTTTGGCAACGATCCGTCGACGCCTGTAATTTCACTCGTCATCCTTTAGGCTCATCAAAAATTCAGCGTTGTTTTGTGTTTTACGAATTTGACCAGCCAAATTCTGCATCGCATCGGCCGGTGACATTTCTGCCAGCGTTCTCCGCAACACTCCGATTCGACGAAACTCTTCATCGTCCATCAGCATCTCTTCGCGTCGCGTTCCACTACGGCTAATGTCAATCGCAGGATAGATTCGCCGATCAACCAATGCGCGGTCAAGAACGATTTCCAAGTTTCCAGTGCCCTTGAATTCTTCAAAGATCACATCGTCCATTCGGCTTCCGGTATCGACTAACGCCGTCGCCAGAATCGTCAACGAACCGCCTTCTTCAACTTTTCGGGCTGAACCAAAAAAGGCCTTTGGTTTTTGCAAGGCTCCTGCGTCCAAGCCGCCAGTTAAAAGTTTGCCCGTCGATTCGCCGTCGCTGTTGTGTGCTCTGGCCAACCGGGTGATCGAATCCAGAAAGACGATAACATCTGTTTTGGCTTCTACCATCCGTTTCGCTTTTTCGATCACCATCTGAGCAACTTGGATGTGTCGCTGTGCGGGTTCATCGAATGTACTGGAGATGACTTCGCACTGCGGGCCTTTGATTTCCCGCTCCATGTCGGTGACTTCTTCTGGCCGCTCATCGATCAACAGTACAAACACATACGCATCGGGATAATTATCCAAAACGGCTTTGGCCATCTGTTGCATCAAAATCGTCTTGCCAGCTCGTGGTGGGCTGACGATCAATCCGCGTTGGCCGAATCCAATCGGCGTCAACATATCAACGATGCGAGTGCTAACCTCTTTATCATCATGTTCCATGATGATTCGCTTGTTCGGGTGCAGCGGCGTTAACTCATCGAAGTTGGAATGCGACCCCCTCTTCATCGGATCCTGTCGATTGATGGCTTCGATTCGAAGCAAAGCGAAGTAGCGTTCGTTTTCTTTTGGTGGGCGAATTTGCCCTGCGACATGGCTCCCTGTTTGCAACCCGAAACGCCGGATCTGGCTAGGCGACACGTAGATGTCGTCGGGACAGGAAAGATAGTGGTAGTCAGAGCTTCGCAAAAACCCAAACCCGTCGGGCAAAATCTCCAGTGTACCCTCGCCGTACATCAAACCATCGACTTGCATTCGATGCTTCAAAACATCAAACACTAAATCTTTCTGGGTCCGTTTTTCGATGTCAACCAAGCCTTCGCGGGCAGCAAACTCTCGCAGTTCGGGCTCCGACATCTCTTGCAAATCGGACAACGTCAGCCGTGCTCGGCTTTTTGAATCGTCCGGAATTCGAACGGATTGGCCAGCCTTGTTTGCTTCGCTAACAATCTCTTCTGGAATGGAAAGCGGATCTCGCTCTGCATCGAGTTCGCGCACACGTTGATCGACTTCGCGATCCGGGTGCCGAGGCTGTCGCGATTGACGCTTACGATATTGTTGATATTGGCGTGCCCCTAAATTTCGTTTGGAGCCACCGCGTTCGCCATTCGAGGCAGATTCGTTGGACATGAGTCGCCGCCCGTTGGGCTAGCTGGGAATAGAGAAAAGGTAGGTTTTTGAGAGGAGAGAGGTCCTTCCATGGTAATGAGAAAACAGCGAACCGCCCTACAAATGTTGTCAAACAACGCGTTTATGGTTCACAGTGTCCTTCACTGCCAACTGCTTTCGCAGATTTCATTGTACAGCGGTTTTCCCAGAGGGCATCAATTTTTTCATGCAGAGCCGCCAACGAGCCCTCATTTTGCAGCACTTCGTTGCTTAGGCAAGATTTTGCCACCGTGGACATTTGATTCGATTCTCGCCTGGACAGTTCATCCGAATCCCAGCCTCGAGCTGCACAGCGGGATTGGCGGATTTCAAAACTAGCGTCAACGCACCAAATTTGGTCGCACACCAAATCCCATTTCGCTTCAAATAAAAGCGGCACATCCAGCAGGCCAACATGGGCATTGTGCTGTGCGCCGTTTTTCAGTTCTTGCCTAATTCGAGTGCGAGTCAACGGATGCACAATCGATTCCAGAAACTGGAGGTTCGACTTGCTTTTAGAGTCGGTACCGAAAACTAATCCAGCAAGTGCTGATCTGGAAACTTGTCCATCTTCCAAAATCTTGTCGCCAAATCTTTCAGACAGCGCATCGATGACTTCGCGATCAAACAAGGTCTGCTTTGCGATCTTGTCCGCATCAATCCACCAAGCACCTTTCTCGGCAAGGTACCGAGCCACGGTCGACTTTCCTGCCGCGATGCTACCGACAAGACCAAGGATGATCATTTGGATTCTGCGCCTTTGCCAGCGTTAGCTCGGCAGATAAATGAATGCACTGCAGCTAGCACAGCGAACCATTCGCGACATTCGTAACTGTTCAATCATCTGTGTCGTGAGTGTTTGGTAGCAGCCGCCACAGGAATTATCTTCCACCGGCGCCAATGCCTCGGCGCCTCGTGCTGCCGTCAAACGCTTGTACTCTGATAACGCTTCTGGAGGAATCTCTGCCTCGGATTCTTCAAGCCGCGAATTCATGTGTTCCAAACTCTCGCTCACCTGAGCCATCCGGGCTTCGGTCTCCGACACACGCTTCTTGTGTTCCGATTCAGCTTGCTGGTGCGCATCGTCTGCTGCTTTGACTTCCAACTCTAGCTCGTCGATTTTCTCCAGGCCTTCCAGGATCTCGTCACTAAGAACAGCGTTGGCCTGGACGTCGGCCGCGATCTGTTCTTTCAACAGGTCAAACTCACGATTGCTTGCCGCCGAATTCAGTTTGCCTTTCAGCTCTTCGATTTTCGCTTCGCGAGATTTTAGTTGCAACTCACGCTGATCCGACTGAATCTTCGTTTGCTTCAACGTCGCTCTAGCGGTTTCCGTTACCACGAACGCTTGCTGAACGAGCGTTTCACCGGCTTTGATCTTGCGCGGACCTCGTTCAAGTTCAGATTGCAACTCACCAAGTTGCTGCTGGATATGATGAAGCGTGCGCAAAACCTCGCTTCGAAATTCAACCTTGATCGCCATTCGTGAGTCTCAGCCGTGAATAGAAAAGTAAAACGAGAGATTCTCTGTGCCTTCAGTGTAGTGCATTCGTCGTCAACTGACGTGCCCCCAAGCAATTACATGTAGAACAACGCATTGTTTGACGGTGGATGACTGCCGTGCGTAACCCTTGCTGCGAATTCGATCGGCCATGGGCCGCATGCACGAGCAGACAGGCCAGAGAGACTGTGAGTTTTTTGTTTTGAAAGCGGCATCGGCTAACGCTTAGCTCAGCAAAGACACGCAAACATAATTGCTTTTACTACGCAGGCACCTGGTTTGGTTTATCGCCTTTTGATACTCGTTCAAAAAAGAAATTTAAATTTGACAATAGCTGTCCAAATTCAGCAGCGAGGTGCAAAGTAGTAGTGAGTTGGAGGGAAAATCGTTTTTTCAATCGAGAAAACTGTGTCCTAGTATTGCGATCGACCGTAAGCAGCTTTATCGAGAATTGGGAGAGAGAGTCACTTTGGAAAGACAAAAGCTCGAACACGACGTTTTTCTGCGTCTCTTGCTCGATAGCGAGCGTGAGATTTTGCGGTATGTGATGGCGATTGTTCCCCGCGCGGACGATGCTCGCGAGATTTTTCAGGAAACCGCAGTCGCTCTCTGGAAGCAGATCGAGAAATATGAAAAGTTTGCTTTGGCAGTTCTTTCTTGCCTGCACGATACGAAGCGACCAGTGT
>CAYNNP010000065.1:0-26439 GCA_964398215.1 uncultured Pirellulaceae bacterium
GGAAACGCTTTGCGGGGGTCAGACCCGGTTTTCGGTTTTCAGCCGAACCGACGGGCGAGAACCGGACTGCCCAAGGGGATTATTGGCCACACCCAGTCGGAACCAACAAAATACAAGCCAAACAAAGGGTGGCGATGCACCCAGGCGGCTGGCGAAGTCCATCAGCTTGATGAATGGACATTTCAATTAGTAGGTGAAGAACCTGAGGTCATTGCAATCGGGCCTGAGGCCAAACGCTCGTCAGCGCACCAACGGTCGGGCAAGAGGCCAAGCTACGAATCGCAGCCTCATGTTTGCATCACGCCGTGGTGAACTTTGCCTTCGTTTTCGTCGATGCGTTCGGGGCGGCCCTTGTGTAGATAAACGAGCTTTCTGTGATCAAGGCCCATCAAATGTAAAATGGTTGAATGAAAGTCGTGGACGTGCATGCGATCTTCGATTGCGTGCAATCCAATCTCGTCGGTGGCCCCGTAAACTTGGCCAGCTCTGACACCGCCGCCAGCCATGACCATTGTAAAACCGGTTGGGTTGTGATCGCGGCCATCGCCTTTTTCGCTCATTGGCGTTCGCCCGAATTCGCCTCCCCAAACCACTAGAGTTTCGTCCAACAATCCTCGGCGGGCCAAGTCGCTGATCAAACCTGCGACGGGCTTGTCCATTTCGCGGCACATTTTCGTGTGGTTTGATTCGATCTTGCTGTGCGCATCCCACTTGCTGCCCGCACCGTGATAACACTGGACGAAACGTACACCTCGTTCGACCAATCGTCGCGCCAACAAACAGTTTCGGCCGAATACTGCTGTCTCTTTTTTGTCCAGGCCGTACAGGCTTTGTGTTTCCGCAGTCTCTTGGGCAAGATCGACGGCTTCCGGTGCATGGCTCTGCATTTGAAACGCTAACTCGTAGCTGCGAATCCGTGCTTCCAGTTCGCTATTTTGCTCGCGAGTTTGCAGATGTCGACGATTGAGTTCAGCTAGATAGTCCAGTGCGATCCGTTGTTGCTTTGGTTTGACATGCTTTGGCCCAGCCAAGTTTAAGAACGGTGTGCCTTGCGATTTCATCTCGGTGCCTTGATAGACCGCGGGCATGAAACCTGTGCCCCAGTTCCTTGGTCCGTTGACGGCTTTGCCTTTGTCTTGCATGACAACAAAGGCCGGTAGGTTCTGGTTTTCAGTTCCCAGTCCATAGGTCAGCCAAGCCCCCAAGGATGGACGACCAGCGAACTGAGTTCCCGTGTTCATTTGACAAACACCACCGGAGTGGTTGATACCGTTGGTCCAGCAAGACCTGATGACGGCCATGTCGTCGGCGCGCGTCGCCATGTGAGGCAACCAATCCGAAATCCACAAACCGCTTTCACCATGCTGTTTCCATTTTCGCTTCGACGCCAAAACTGGCGAGTCAAATTCACCCATGGCCGTGATGATTCGCCCAAAGCTGTCAGGAACTGGTTTGCCTGCCAATTTCTGTAGCACCGGCTTTGGATCAAACGTATCCATGTGGCTTGGCCCGCCTTCCATGAACAAAAAGATCACGCTCTTTGCTCGCGGAGCATGGTGGACCAGTTTTGCGGCTAGCGGAGAAAGAACCGACGGATCGTTTTCAGCTGGCGATGGTTGTGCCATCATTCCAGCCAAGGCCAACGCGCCGAAGCCGGTGCCGGAATTGACGAGCATATCGCGTCGTGAAATCAAGTTTTCATCGCCGCCCATTGTCGCGGCGCGTTTCTTAGTCCACATAAACCAACTCGTTGGAATTCAACAAAGTATGCACTAGCGCCAGTCGAGCTCTTTCGACTGGTGACATGACGGCGGGCTTTCGAATTTTTGCAAAACCATGATGGTTTTTTCCAGACGAGTCTCGTCCAATTTTTTGGCTATCCTCGAACTGCCAATCGATCGTCAAATCCGGTAGGCCAGCCGGCGAATCTGCTTGCGCGACATTGCTCAAGTCGCGCCGTTTCGTTTCCAGTCGAAAATTGTCGATCAAGCCGTCCCATTGATGCGTGCCGCTGCGATCTCCTAGCATCAGATCCTGCTTGGAATGAATTCCGGCAATCACAGTGTGCTTGACGTTGGCGATTTGGAGCTTGGCGTTCTTTTTTGACAGGTCTTTCAAGTAAAACGTAATCCCATTCTTACTGACATCGTCCAGGTCGACGCTGGCGGCGACGTAGTAGGGTTTATTCAATTCTGGACGCAAGTTGGACGGGATGACTTCGTAGTGGAACGATTCATTACCCGCTTTGGTTTTCCCAGTCAGTTGCAAAATCAGATTTCGCGGCTTGTAAGCACTTTTTTCCGATGTCACCCCGAACGCCCAGCCAGGACGATTTTTGTCGCCTGGCCAATGAGCAACGATGGTTCGTACGCTTGCGTTTTTGTACAGCGATCGCAGCAGGATCACGGCTTCGACGGTAAAGTCGGATTTGGGTAACGAGTCTGTGCTCGCAATGCTAATCGCGAGCGGTCCACCTGGTTTGAGCAAAGCCGCGTGACTACCGGTTGTCGGCATCCGTTCGGTTACTTGGACGTTTGGTGTCGGTTCTGTTGGCGTATTCTGAGCGTATTGGTTCAGGAAAGCTTTTGCCAACAACCACTCGTCATGGCTGGGCTGCCGACCAAACAGATCTTCATACACATCACTGACAAGCGCTTGATCGGTAGATCTTCCATGCCGTTTTGCAATGCTTTGCGCACGCTCGTGCGCCCATGCGCTATTGGACAGCAACAATGCCTGTGGGGACGTTGTTGTACGATGTCGTTTTCCGATACTGCGAATACGATCAGGAGCATCGAAGGCAGCCAACACTGCGTCAGGCGAGTTGCGCCGTACCCTTTTGTAAATCGCTCGCTTTTGTTGCTTAAGTTCACCGCTAGCAGAAAGCACAGCGTCATTGATTTCCTCGCCGCTCAAACGCCGTGGATTCATCCGCCACAGTAAGTGATTATCAGGATCAATTTTCGTGATTTTGTCGGTGATCGGTCGACGTGAAGTCTGCCGAAACGTTGCTGACAGCAAAATTCGGCGATGAAGTTTCTTGATGCTCCAATGATCGTCTTGGACAAAGCGTGTTGCCAACCAATCCAGCAATGCCGGGTGTGAGGGCGGCATTCCCAGGTGACCAAAATCGCTAGCCGTTTCAACGATGCCATTACCAAAGTGCTGTTGCCAAACACGATTGACGATCACGCGAGCGGTGAATGGATTTGACGGATCCGTGATCCATTTGGCCAACGCGCTCCGGCGACCGGTCGATCGCAGTGCGGCGGCAACCGGCTGTACATCAGCGTCGCCTTCATCTAGCAAGGTCAGGAATCCCGGTTCAACAACCGAACCGTCGCCATCAGGAATCGTTGTCAAAGGGGCGATTGGACCGACATCGGCAGCCACAAATTTCAGTGTTGGCAGTGGTTTGGGTTTCAGCTTGTCGTGCTTGGCAAGTTCGATTTTCAACCGTTTGCGTTCTGCTATTTCCGATTCGCTTAGCCATTCATCCAGCTTGTCGTAGGGCAAGTCAAACTGACGCTCAGCGAGAGATCCGATTTGTTGTTCGTACGGCAATCGCTGGCTCGCTGGTTTGCGAATCATTGCCTTGATTTTGGGGATGAACTTTTCGAAACCTTCTCGGGTCGCATGCTTCAATACAATCGGATATTCGATATCACGAATTTGCTGACGAAGCTCAGCAGTTGCGGTTTCCCATTTTTCTTGAGCGGCCTGATATTGCTGCAGAGTTTCAATGTCAGCAATTGGTTGTTTTTCGACAGGCTGGAATGCTGCAAAGAAAGCTTTCAATCGAAAGTAGTCCTTCTGCAACAAGGGGTCGAATTTGTGATCGTGACATCGAGCGCATTTGAGACCTTGTGCGAGAAAGACGTCGCTGGTTGTTTCGGTAATATCGCTCAGGATTTCGTGCCACTGAGTTTCGACGTCACGTTGATTGTGTTCGTAGATCCAGTGTCGCAGGTACATCGTCGCGATCAGTGCTTGTTTGTTGCCAGGATCGATTTCGTCGCCAGCAAGCTGCTCCCAGATGAACCGATCGTACGGTTTGTCATCGTTAAAAGAACCAATCACATAGTCCCGATACCGATATGCTTCAGGCCGCTTGTGATCGGCGCGGTAACCATCCGAGTCAGCGTATCGAACAAGGTCTAACCAATAGCGAGCTTGGTTTTCACCGTACGACTTACTTTCCAGCAATCGATCAACCAGTTTTTCGTAGTCAAAATCTGGTGATTGTGCATCCTGAAGCGTTTGCGCGTCGGGCGGTAAACCGGTGATGGAAAAGTGAACACGCCGCGCCAGGGTCAACTGATCGGCTTGCCTGGATGGATGGATGTTGTCGCGTTGCAAGCGGTGCAAAATAAATTGATCAATCTCGGTGCGGCACCAATCGTCGTCAGGGCAGATTGGCGGATCAGTATCCTTGACGGGTTGGTAACACCACCACTTGCGATCGTCGGCTGTGATCGTTTTTCGCTTTGTTAACGTTACATCGTCTGGCCAGGGTGCGCCCGCATCGATCCACTTTGACAGTCCTACGATCAGCTTTTCATCCAGCTTGCCAGCAGGTGGCATTTCCAGCGCATCGTATTGGAGAGCTTCGATGATCAGGCTCTCGCTGGCCTTGCCGGGAACCATTGCAGGCCCACTGTCACCGCCACTGAGAATATGTTCACGACTAGTAAGACGCAGACCGCCTTCCTGTTCTTTTGCGCCATGGCACTGGATGCAATGAGACACCAAGAGCGGTCGCGCATGATTCTCAAACAGATCGCGTTCGGCTCTTGTTAATTGCTCTGCACATGCTGACGAGGCCAGCAGCATCGCAGCAAAACAGAGTCCAAGGGGGTGACGCATTTGAGTCCAGAACATCGATCGACCGTAAAATAGCCGTGGTGGGGAAGGAGTCGGGAGGGACTCCAATTATAGATGTTCCAAACGAAAGACGTACATGTGTTTCGGCGATAAGACGAGCAACGACCTGAAAACATAGGCAGAATTGGTTGGTTGACGATTCAAAGTCACAGAAATTTGCGTTTGAATTCATCTGATACGGCCTTAGGCTGCGCGACCGAGTGAAAGGTAGGTGGTGATTTTTTGAACATGATGTGGGTTATTCAGGCCGATCGCAAAGGCAGGTAAGAGTCTAGATCGTCATGTTTTTTGGCAGAATATTCTTACACGGACAACTGTTATCAGGCCTGCTGATAGATGCGATCATGCATGGGTGACGTCACTGCATTCTGAATGCGCAAACCGAATCGGGGGTGGTAAATCTTACTGTGACATTGTGCCTAGTTTCCTAGCAACAGCTTTGGTCAACGATTGATCCATGACGAATACAAATAAGAATGAAACTCGGATGCCGCGTGGCCCATCGGGACGGTTGCGTCCAACCTTTGCGCTGCTGCGTGATCCGCGTGGAGCCTTTGAGCGTTGGCGTGATTGTTACGGCGATCCGTTTTTTGTCCATGCGTTGAACGGTCCTGTTGTGATTACTGGGCGACCAGAATTGGTGCGACAGATCTTTACTCATGATCCCGCAGATTTTGATGTGTTTGCGTTGCAGACAGGGATTCCTGTTTTGGGATCGGGATCCATGTTGTTGCTGTCTGGCGAAGCTCATCGGCGCGAGCGCAAACTTGTGATGCCAATGTTCCATGGTGACCGCATGCGAGCCTATGCGTCGATCATGGCGGAAAGTGCGAATCGCGCGGCCAAGAAGCACAGTCCAGGTGCAACTGTTGCGTTACAAGATTTGATGACTGATATCACTCTCGATGTGATTGTTCATGCGATCTTTGGTGGTGAAGATGCCGAGTCAGTTGATCGTTTGGTGACACATTCGCGAGAGATGACGCAGCGTCTGAAACCGATGTTGTTGTTTTCGGCCAAGACCCATTTCGGTTTCTTTGGGCTCAGCCCTTGGGATCGTTTTCGGCAGGCGCAAGCGAAACTGAACAAGGCGTTCGATGCGGAGATTGAAAAACGCCAGCACGAACCGGCTGCTCGCGAGGATATCCTGTCTTTGTTGATGCAAGCACATTACGAAGACGGTTCACCGATTTTGCCTGAACATGTGCGTGATGAACTAGCGACTTTTCTGTTTGCTGGACACGAGACATCAGCGATCGCAATGACTTGGGCCGTCTATCACTTGCTGCATAATCCAGACGTGTTGCAGCGTTTAGTTTCGGAATTGACCGAAGCGGCGCCGGAGGATCCTGCCGATTTTGCAAAGCTGCCATACTTGAAAGCAGTGTTGCAAGAAACATTGCGACTGAACCCAATTGTTCCTGAGGTGCTGCGGATTCTGAAGTCACCAATGGATCTTGGAGAGTACCGTTTGCCAGCGGGTACAGCTGTCGCGCCCGCAACCATCCTGTCGCACTACTGCCCAGATACGTTTCCAGAACCGAACATGTTTCGTCCCGAACGATTCCTGGATCGTACGTTTTCATCCAGCGAATATTTTCCGTTTGGTGGTGGCCATCGTCGGTGCGCTGGGGCCGCGTTTGCAAACTATGAAATGGCGATCGCCTTGGGAACACTGTTGACGCAGTATCGCTTCGAGCTGATTTCTAAGCAAAAGGTGAGCGCCAAGCGACGAAATGTAACCATGGGCCCGGGTGAGAACATCCTTGTCAAGTTAACACGCCGATGATGAACGCGATTGAAGCATCAGAGATGCACGGGTACAAATCGTTTTTGTTCGTGATCTTCAATCGGTAGTGGCGGATCGATCCACGCGATTTCTTGGCCCGCCATCATGCTTGCCCGAACAGATTCTTTGAAGGCAGGAACCAGTTTGCTTAAAGCATCTCGCTCGCTACTGCCAGCGAACTTCAAATCTGGCAAGTTTGCCACTCGTGCGCTCACACCACCATCGACTTTCGAAACGTAAACAATGCAACCGAACGTTGGCACGTTCACGTCGTCAGAGTCGCTGCTAATGTCCAGTTTCGGTTTATGATCGGAATTTGAACTTGTCATTCGTTTCACTCAGGAACACGTTTCATTCGTTAACTATTTGAAAAGATTTTTTGCAAAATCGCGACGTCGACCCATGCGTCACCAACGCGGCCGATTTCTTTTTGAATGCCAACGATTTCATAGCCGAATCGTTTGTGGAAATTCATGCTGCGTTCGTTGTCAGCAACAATCTTTGCCACCGCATGATGAATTCCCGCTTCGCAACAATGGTTTTCGATCTGTTTTTGCAGCGCGTCGGCGACGCCCGTTCCAATTGAATCACTGTCAATGTAAATGGCCGTTTCGCAACTGTACCGATACCCATATCGTTCACTGAATTGCCGCGCTGACGCCCAACCCAATAACCCTGTTGAAGCGACGGCGACAAACCAAGCATCCGATTCGCGTTCCAACAACTGGGCGACTTGTTCAGGAGGCCACTGCGCGACGTCAAACGTTGCGCCGCCGATTCGAACGTAGTGGTTATAGATCCTGGCGATCTCTGCAGCGTCGGTTGAGTCCGCTGAGCGAACAGAAAAATTGGTCGTTGGATTGGAACTCATGATTGAGGACGCTTGAAGTTCTTTCTCAGTTGTTTGACTTTGGCCCAGCGATGGCAGGTTTGGATGTGGTCGTTAACCATTCCAATCGACTGCATCATGGCATAGCACGTGGTCGGGCCAACAAATGTCCAGCCATTCTTTTTGAGTGCCTTGCTCATGTCGGAAGACTCTTGGGTCGTCGCGGGAACTTGTTTTCGAGATCGCAGCGTCGGAGATTTCCTGGGTTCAAAACTCCAAATGAATGCAGCAAGCGACCCATGACTGTCCAAAGTTTCAATTGCCCGCTGGGCGTTGTTGACAGTTGATTGAATTTTACCACGATGACGAATGATCTGAGCGTTCTTTACCAGTCGATCAACTTTTGCACTCGTAAACTTGGCGACTTGATGAAAGTCAAAGTCACAGAATGCTTCGCGAAACGCTTCGCGCTTTCGCAGAATCGTGATCCAACTCAATCCGGCTTGAAATCCTTCGAGACAGATTTTCTCGAACAGGCGTTGGTCATCGGCAACGGGATTGCCCCACTCTTGATTGTGGTACCGAATGTAAAGATCATCGTTTCCACACCAGTAGCATCGGCGATTGCCTTGTTCATCCTTGATCGTGCTGGGAAGGATTTTCTCAGTTGACATTTTACGTTTGAATCCGAAATCGCAGGTCTTGGACGCCCGCTTGCGGATGATCGGCTTGGATTTGTTTCAAGATGTCACGTTTCTGAAAGTTCAATTCTTGCAACATGACAGAATCGGTCACGAACAAATGCAAAACGCCTTTGCGAAGATTGCCGACGCTAATGGACGAAGCGATACGTTGGTCCACCGCTGCATGAACACTTTGCTGCAACTGGTCAGTCGCCGCGACTTGCCCGTAGCCTCGGCGTGACATCAGTTGGCTGACGATGGAGCCCATTTTTTGAACTCGCGGCTTTCCTTTTTGTTCCGACATGCCCCGATTGTATGACTAGCAGGCAAACCGGTGATAGCCCTTGTGGTTTGGTTATCCGTGAAAGATCCGGAAGACAAGAATACCGTTGCCGCTGATCGATCTGCACGCCGACAGCAGGCTTTAAGGTGACGGGGCCTGGACACAGCGCTATCAAGCAACGAATTGACGTGCAATTTATAAACACTGTTTGCACGGGCCTCAGCCGCAAGTACATTGACTGCTCGCGCCCCAACCGTCTTTCTAGTGGATGATTCAAGCGATGTCACTTGGCTACCGATTTTCTACCGTTTTACTAACGTTGTTTCTGTTTTCGCAAAGCGGATTGGCTCAGCGGCCTAACATTGTGGTCACGAAAGAAGCTCTGGATATCCATGCGGAAGCGCCGGTGATTGACGGCCACAATGACTTGCCGTGGACGATCCGCAGAAACGGCGGCGGGTTCTCGAAAACCGACATCCGAAAACCGCAACCCGACATGCACACGGACATTGCGCGGTTGAAAACTGGGGGTGTCGGGGCGCAGTTTTGGTCCGTGTATGTACCAGCATCGACCATGAAGTCCGACTCTGCGCTTTCCACAACGCTGGAGCAAATCGAACTTGTGAAAACAATGTGCGAGACCTATCCCGATGTCTTTGAACTTGCGTTGACCACTGCCGATATCGATCGCATTCGTAAAAGCGGAAAGATTGCGTCAATGATTGGCGTTGAAGGTGGGCACTCGATTGAAAATTCTATCAACGTACTCCGGCAACTTTACAAGCAGGGGGCAAGATACATGACGTTGACGCATTCTGTGACTTTGGACTGGGCGGACTCTTGTAGCGATGCACCAAAATCAAATGGGCTATCGAAGTTTGGCGAGGAAGTGGTTGCAGAGATGAACCGTATGGGAATGCTGGTCGACATTTCACACGTTTCGGCCAAATGCATGCGTGATGTTTTGGCTGTCACCAAAGCGCCTGTGATTTTTTCACACTCCTCTGCCTATGCAAAAGCAAACCATCCGCGCAACGTGCCCGATGATGTCTTGAAGTTGACGGCTAAGAATGGTGGTGTCGTGATGATCAATTTCTTTAACGACTATGTGAATCCGGTCGACGCTACGCGATCAGAGAAACGATCAGCGAAGCGTAAAGAATTGGAGGCGAAATACGGCGAGGATTCCGAGCAAGCGGATACCGAATTATCAAGATGGGAAAAAGCCAATCCGCGTTCAACTCTATCTACGGTTCACGACGTTGTTGACCATATTGACCACATCGCCAAACTTGTTGGCGTCGAACATGTTGGCATGGGCAGTGACTACGACGGCGTCCCCGTGGTACCCAAACAACTGGAAGACGTTTCGACGTATCCAGTCATCACGCAAGGCTTGCTGGATCGAGGGTACAACGCACAGCAAATCAAACAGATCATGGGCGGCAACGTGTTGCGTGCCTTTCGCCAAACAGAAGCGGTTGCCAAAGAACTAGCTGCTTCAAAATGATCTCGGGTAACCAGAATCGATGGCAATCAAAGTTCCAAAAGTTGGTCTACGGCAATTACTAGGATTCACTTTTCTGGTTGCAGTCGCTCTGAGCGCCTTGGGAGCAGCAGGGTTGCTTCGACCTGGCGGTATCCATCAGGTAACCGATGCAAAAGTACTCGACGAGTGGTGGCACAGAACCGACAGCGAAGGGATTTCAGTTTCCGGAATAAAGTTCACGTGGACTTGGACCTGTAAACGAGGAACCAAGTCCATTGTGGTCGAAGCTCCGCCAGTGGGCCTGTATGGCACGGAGAACAAAATTCCGGTCGGGACTCTGATTCGCATTGTCAATGGAGCCAGCTATGCCGATGACCTAAGGTGCGTCGCGCTGGCTGGAAAGAACAAGTTTGCGATGAAATTGCCGCCTGGCAGTGACAGAACCTCGCTTGGCACCGCAGCCATTGCCATCGTGTTGTCAGGGGTTGTCGTGATTCTGGTGGATCGCTTGACCAATAAGCGGGTCTTTGTGGGGCGTTGAGTTGGGAAGGATTGTGGTACAAAATACTGCTTAGCATTTTTCGCAAGCAACCGACTTAGGAGTGTAACGCTATGGCTCGCCCCGTAACGCTTTTTACTGGCCAGTGGGCCGATCTACCAATCACCGACATGGCCCGCATGACTTCGGAGTTCGGATACGACGGGATTGAGCTTGCTTGTTGGGGTGACCACTTTGAAGTCGACAAGGCGCTTGCTGAAGACGACTACTGCTCCAATCATCGGAAACTGCTGGACGATAATGGACTCCAGTGTCACGCGATCAGTGCTCACTTGGTTGGCCAAGGAGTTTTGGACAACATCGATCAACGTCATCAAGCGATCTTGCCGGATTACGTTTGGGGTGACGGCGATCCAGCTGGCGTCAATGAGCGCTGTATCGAAGAGCTAAAGAACACAGCACGCGCAGCCCAAAAGTTTGGTGTCGAAGTAGTCAACGGATTTACTGGCAGCAGCATTTGGCATTTGTTGTACTCGTTTCCACCAGTGCCACCGTCCATGATCGACGATGGTTTCAATCTGTTCGCGGAGCGGTTCAACCCAATCATGGATGTGTTTGGCGAATGCGGTGTTCGATTCGCTTTGGAAGTCCATCCGACCGAAATCGCGTTTGACATTCACACGGCGCAGCGGGCGCTGGATGTGTTGGACAACCGACCAGAATTTGGATTCAACTTTGACCCAAGCCACTTGATCTGGCAAGGCATCGATCCTGTTCAGTTCATCCGCGCGTTCCCAGACCGTATCTACCACGTGCACATCAAAGACGCGATCGTGACGCTTGATGGTAAAAGTGGAATCAACTGCAGCCATTTGAACTTTGGCGATTCGCGGCGCGGTTGGGATTTCCGTAGCCCAGGTCGTGGCGGTGTAAACTTCGAAGAAATCATCCGTGCTTTGAACGAAATCGATTACCAAGGTCCTCTTTCGATCGAATGGGAAGACTGCGGAATGGAGCGAACCTTTGGTGCTCGCGAAGCTTGCGAGTTTACAAAGAAACTAGACTTCTCGCCCAGCAATGTTGCGTTCGACGCAGCGTTTGACGACGACAACCAATAGGCTGCAAACGAGGGCGAGTCCTTTGAAGCCGATATTGGTTGGCGCGGGAGTGGTTGGAACAGCGATTTTCGGCGCTCATATTGATGCAGGCGTCGACGCTGTCCTAGCGGACGTTGATGGCGACCGACTGATCGCGGCAAAGCGGTTGCTTGATCAACGTTCAGTGCCTCACGAACCGTACGATATTGGTTTGCCGAACTTGCAAGCCATTCGTAGCCGCCTGAACGATGGCGACTTTGGCGGTCCAGCGATCATCATTGAATCGATCGCAGAAAAGCTCGCGCTGAAGCAGGCTTTCTTTCAGGAAGCCGAACGTGCCTTTGGCCCTGACGCAGTTTTCTGCAGCAATACATCCACGTTGCAAATCTCTGACATCGCAGCCGCTCTTGGCACGTCTAACCGATTGTGCGGGATGCATTTCTTTATGCCCGTGAATGCTCGGTCAGCCGTGGAAATCATTTCTCACGAATCGACTGATTCGTCGGTCACGGACGTGTGTCAGCAGCATGCGGCGCGCATCCGCAAGCAACCGCTGCTGGTGCAAGACAGTCCTGGTTTTATCGTCAACCGGCTTCTTAGTCCGTATCTAAACCAGTCGCTGCTCTTATTGGCTCACGGAGTTGACCACAAGCAAATCGAGCGAGCATCCCGAGCCTACGGAATGCCACTTTCCCCGCTTGAGCTGATCGACTGGATCGGGACTCGAACAATGTTTGACGCTGGCCGAGTCTTCTGGCAGTCATTCCCAGGTCGAATCGATCCGTCGCCAATCGTACCCGCATTGATCAAACGAAAACGGCTTGGGCGAACTCTAGGTGGTGGGCTTTACGATTACGATGGCCAGCAACGAAGCATGGATCTGTCCAGCGTGACAAAACAACTGGTTGAGATGTATGCGCTGGAGTTGCTGAATTTAAGTGACGATGACGTCGTGAACCTACTGGCCATTCCTATGTGGATCGAATCAAAGCATGTGCTTGCACAAAAAGTTGCTGGTTCGGAGTCAGATATCAACTTGGCGATGCAAGGCGGCCTGGGTTACCAAGGCGATCAACCATGGTCCGATTTTTTCCGGGCAATGGGCGATCAGAAAATCAATCAGCAAAGCGAGCAGTGGTCAGCAAAGTTCAAATCAATGCGTCAAGCACTCCAGTGAGCGCAAACTAGCATCTTGAACCGGCGCCGCTGAGCAGCACGTCAGTGATCACTGCGTTCATAGTCGCCCGCGCGGTCTCCAAGATTTCCGTAGCGATGAAAATTGTCACAGATCGATTGTTCTTGTACGTAAGACAAAAGTTCCAAGCGACCAATCGGCAACACAGGTTGATCTGCGATATGGATGTATCGCCCAATCACCGCTTTACGGATGCTGTCGGGCACTCGATCTTCATTGGCGTATCGCAAACGTCCGACACCGTCCCATTCGATGACTACTGCCAATTCTTCGTCGGATTGGATCACGAACTCGATGTCGGCTGCCCATGTTTCGGTCAGTTTGTGCAAGCGGCTTAAGAGCGCCTCGTGAACGCCGGGTGGTGAACTAACGATAGACCGGCATCCAACTGCCTTTGCCGCTGCGACCCGAGCAACGATTTCAAACCAATCATCATGCTCGGTGACGCGAACGCACAGCCAACGGATCGGCAAGTAACGCCGAATATTGTCTTGCCCAATCAAGCGAAACGTGTCGTGTTCTTGCAGGAATTCTGCTTTCGCGGCTGATTCGTAATCACTGATCGTCGCTATTAGCCGTTCATTTTGGTCAGCCAATGCCGGGTCCTCGATGTCACGTAACCCATTAGCAAGCTGGACCAGCGAAGCGTCTGAAATATCAGTACTGGTTGCATGATGCTGACATTCAAAACGCATCAGTTGTGCCGTGTAATTTGGCCCTCCAGCCTTGATGCCGGGACCAAACGCACTTTTCCCCATTCCGCCAAATGGCTGACGCAGAACGATGGCTCCGGTGGTTGAACGATTCAGATACAAGTTCCCTGCGCGAAGCGTCTGACGCCATTCCTCCTGTTCTCGGTCATCCAAACTTTCCAGTCCTGACGTCAAGCCATAGCCCGTTTCGTTGACGATCGAAATCGCTTGAGAAAGAGACCGGAAGGGCATCACAGCAAGCACCGGCCCGAAAAATTCGGTCAAGTGCGTGTAGCTTCCACGACCAACATTCCACTTGATGCCAGGTGAATAGACGCAAGAGCTATCTTTTCCTTTCTGCGGCATCAGCGCCCAAGATTCTCCATCCTCCAGTTCCTTCAGGCCCTTTTCCAGATCACCGGTCGGCTGGCTGGACAGTGGTCCAAGTTTGTTCTTTAGATTCCATGCTGATCCAACTTCCATACTCATCGCTGCGTCGACCAACGCGTTTCGGAAACTTTCGTCTTCGTAGACTTCTTGCTCAAGCAACAGCAGTGAAGTCGCAGAGCACTTTTGTCCGCAGTGCCCAAATGCAGATTGGATAATATTCTTGATCGCTTGGTCACGGTCCGCCATCGCGGTCACGATGGTTGCGTTCTTGCCGCCTGTCTCGGCCAGCAAACGCATCGATGGTTTGTCGTTCAACATCCTGAGCGCAGTCTCGGTACCTCCCGTCAAAATCACAGTGTCAACATCGTCATGAGCAACCAGTTTCGATCCGACTTCACCACCTGAGCACGGCAAGAACTGCAGTGCTGTTTTTGGCACGCCCGCTGCGTAGAAACATTGACATAAAATCTCGGCGACCAAGACCGTGTTGGATGCGGGTTTGAGGATCACGGTGTTGCCAGCTGCAAGGGCCGCTGCAATTCCGCCGCATGGAATGGCGATGGGGAAATTCCATGGCGAAACCACAACGATGACACCGCGCGGTTTTGCATCAATCCCCTGCATGTCTTCAAAGTGGCGTGCCGTCAGCGAATAGAATTCGACGAAGTCAACCGCTTCGGAAACCTCTGGGTCACTTTCTGCCAGTGTTTTCCCAGATTCGGCAAGCGCTGCGCCCATCAAATCCGCGCGAGCACGTCGAATCTCGATCGCAACGTTTCGCAGGACCGAATGGCGCTCGGACGCTGGCCGAGACCGCCAGTTATCGGGATCGGTTGATGCGCAGTTGACCGCCGACATCACATCCGCCTCGCATGCTTTGCGGTAGCGTGCCACCACGACACCGTCTCGCGAAGGATCATAGCTTTCGGCGACTTCGCGAGCCTCTTCGACCAATTCGCCAGCGACGTACAACGGGATATCAACGGCTTGATCGTTGCAGCGATCGTGCCAGCGTTCCACGATTGACTCACACCAGAGTGAATTTTGTGGCAACGAAAAATCTGTGTCGGGCTCGTTAGAAAACTTAGTCCAATCTTGGAACGATGGCGAATCGTCGAAACGCTCTGTGTTTCGGTCCTGCGTGCGACGCGGGCCGCTTGGTAAAGAATCGATCAAGCCAAACGAGTCAATGAACCCTTGTTCTAATTTTTGCCAAGCCTCTGAGCCAACGGAAATGTTGAACGCATGCCGCAAGAAATTTTCATCGCCTGTGTTTTCGTCAAGGCGACGAACGAGATAGCCAATCGCATTGATAAAGTCCACGCGTTTGCAAGCCGGGGCGTACAACAAGACGCTACGTGTCAATTCCTGCAAAGCCCGCCGTTGGTGGTTGGCCATTCCTTCGAGCATTTCGAATTGGACGTTGGCAAGCGAATCGTTTTCAACCGCCAACACCAGCGCGTAGCTAATGTCAAACAGGTTGTGCGAGGCAACGCCGGGGCGAACGGCGACAAGATTCTCGGGCCGCATTGCATATTGCACCATGCGTTTATAGTTTGCATCGGTTTCAATTTTTGATTTAAACGGAGCTTGCGGCCAATCGTGCAGCGACGACTCCACTCGCTCCATTTCCATGTTCGCGCCTTTAACGATTCGAATCGTGATCGGAGCACCGCCAGACTTGACTCGCTCGATTGCCCACTGAGTGACGACTTTTTGCCAGTGAAAAGAATCGGGAATGTAAGCTTGGAAAACGATGCCAGCGGTAACTTCTTTCAGTCCATCGCGTTCAAGCGTCTGCATGAACACCTTGGCGGTCAGTTCAAGATCACGGTACTCTTCCATGTCCAGGTAAACGAATTTTCGGACCTCTGAATCATCAGCGCGAGTGAAGGATCCTTTGCCAGCAGCGCGATACAACAGTTCCATGCGGTCGCACATTTCTTCCACGCTCTGCTTTCGAGCGATCGTGTTGATCTGAGAGTAGATCGTCGAAATCTTGACGCTCATGACTTCGATTTCGGGCAATTGAAACGCCTGAAGGTATTGCTTGAGTCGTCGCTGTGCTTCGTCTTCCCCTAAAATCGCTTCGCCCAAGAAATTGACGTTCATGCGCACGCCTTCTTCACGGCGCAAACGCAAGTGTTCTTGCAAGACTTCGTTCTCAGCCGGAATGATCACATTGGCCGTTTCCTGTCGCATCTTGTCTTTGACCATCGGAATGGTCACGCCTGGCAGCCAACTACCAAACGATTGAAATCCATGAAGCAGTGTCCGTTCAAATGGCCCAAAAAACCGCGGAACACCTTGAACATCCAAGATGTGAACCAGTTGATCAGCGGCCCGAGATGCGGTCTCGCTCCGAAAGGCTTGATCCGTCATCGCCATCAAAGTTGATTTGTCAGAAGGATTCTGGATCATTCGATCCAGCTCCATTTGCTGCTTCTTTTCCTCCGGGGTTTGCAATTCTGCAGCGCGGTTTTGCAACGCACGGGCGATCACAAGTGCTTTTTGGATTGCGGGATCCAGGTCACTGCTTTGGTCAACCGGGTTGTCATTCAGCAACGCCAGGGCTGCTTGCTGAATATCTTGGGAATTCGGCATGGTTTTTCGCAAGAGAAGAAGGCGATTCGTGGATCTTAGACGAGATGCACACAAATTATCTTAACACTTGCCAAAAAGCAGCGCCCGAACCCAGGATGTTTGCAGCCTTTTGAATCGTGGTATAAATGCACGGAGCGACATTGATGGCTGCAAATGTTCGTCAAGTCTGGCTACCGGCACGTAGCTCAATTCAGCTGCAATTTTTTATAAGTGAGTAAATCGGGAGATAGAAGATGGCTATGGGCTTCGTAGAGTTAATGTTGGTTGTGATGATGGGCCTCCCCTTCAACCAAGTGATTGGTTTACCGCCAGGTGAGCAAGATGCCAAACTGGCCAACATGGCATCAGTCGAAAGTGTGATGTATTTGGAGTGGGCAGGACGGAGCGAAGGCAAGGCTGGGGCGCCAGGCGTAGACGGAATCGCGGCTGATCCAGAAGTGATCAAGTTTATTAACCAAATCAAAATGGCGATTCAGACGAATCTCGTCAAAGAGTCGAACATTGCTGACCTAAAGCTGCTGCCAGAGCTGGTGGTCGAAATGACGGGACACCCTGGATGTTTGTTCCTGGAGTTCATGGGCGATGAACGATTCGAACCAGACTCGTTTAAGATGGCGGCTTTGCAGTCTCTTCGCGGTGGTTTGATTGTCAGTGCTGGCGATGAAGCTGATAAGATTGCAAAAAAGATCCAACGTTTGGCATCACTGGCACTTCGGCAGGAAGTGACAACTCTCGACCATCTGATGTTTCCGGCACCTATTCCTGTTGAGATTCATCAGCACGAAGGATACATCATCTTAGGTTTCGGCGAAGACGGAGTTTCGGAAATACTAGACCGACTGAAATCCGGCAAAGGTGGTATCTCTGAACACGAAGGATACCAAGATGGACTGAAAAATCTTGAAGTACCACGTCTCGCGTCAGTCGCGTTCATTGACTCAGCGGAAATCATGGACCGCGTTAGTTTGCTAACGACGGATCCTATGGCTCAAGGCATGATCACGACCGTCGGCCTGGACAAGGTTCAGTGGGGGATGATGGTCAATGGAGTCAATGCGGACGGAGTATTCGTTTCGCGAGCAAAACTGAAAGGCGATTTGTTTGACCAGGGAATATTTTCGTCCGTTCAGAATGGAAAAATTCGGCCAGAAGATTTGACGGCAGTTCCAAGTGACAGTGATATGGTGGTGTCAGCAAGTTTTGACTTTCTGACTTTGATCGACGCCTATATGGAAATCGTGCCACCCGGTTTCCGGGATCAGATGAAGCAGGAGTTTACACAGGCTGGACTCGCAATCGGCTTGGATTGGGAACGAGATGTTAGAGATGTTTTCAGCAACACTTATGTGCTTTCGGATTCTCCTGGCGACGGTGGCTGGATGTTAACGGCGCCTGTCATCAGTGTGGCATTCAAAGACAAGGACGCCGCCAAGAATTCAGTCGCAAAATTCACTCGGGCCCTTCGCCAAACCATGCCGCAAGTGAGGGACACTGGATACCGAAAACGAGGCGTTACACTGGAGACTCGGGATTTTCTGGAAACCGAGATCTTCATGGTCAACACGATCGGCGAGGAAGCCCCCATCGCTCCCGCATGGTGCCTGACAGATACTCATCTGCTGATCGCAATGCACCCTCAAACACTCAAGTCGCGACTGCGACGCATGGCCCGGGATGATTGGAAAGCATGGGATGATTTCAAAAATGCTCCCGATGGCGAGATGTTTGGCATGGGCTACACCAATACCGAAGAATTGGTTCGCCGAATGTATGGCCTTGCTCCCTGGTTCGGCCAGGTACTATTCGGGGAATTACAAAGCGAAGGTATCGATCTGACATTGTTCGATTTCCCATCTGCTCCAGCGATCTTGCCGTACATGAGCAAGTCTCGTTCGTATGCGGTACGCACAGCTGATGGACTTGAGCTTTACACCGAAGGCCCACCGGTTATTTCCTCGGTTCCGGTCGCGGTTCCAGCACTGCTTCCCACGATGTTCTTTGCCACACTTGGCGTGCGGCAAGTCAGAGTCAATGCGATCGAGGCTGCAATGGTGGAAGAGGCAATTGTCGAACTTGATGAAGCAGACGCTGTGCCTGAGTGATCCGAATTACAGCTGATTCAAACACGGCCCCATTGGGTGGCCGTGTTTGATCGGTAGACGTTATCATCCGCCTGTAGACGAATTCTGAAATCGTCAATCGCTGAAAAACTTTTTGAGCGTCTCGTCCTTGGGCGGTTTCGTTAGCAGCGAAACAACAACGATCACGACACATGCCACAACAAAAATTGTTACGACCGGATGCAGTGGTGGAATCAGAGTCGTTTCGCCCAGCATGATCGGTGATTCTGGGAAACTGTACCCTGGATTGCCCCCGAAATTGGAACGATAAAACAGCGTGAGCCAAGTCGCGAAAGTGGCAACCACGCTGGCAATCGCGCCGGCAGCTGTCAGACGCTTCCAATAGATTGCAGTGAACACCAGCGGAAACAAGCCGGTGAATCCAGCAAAGCTCATCACTCCTAAGTCGAAAACACTGCGTGGCAGCATCAGGCTCAGTGCGTAAGTCACAACGACAATGACAATCACAAAGCTTCGTGCGATTCGAACTTTCTTGGATTCGTCTGCTTCGCTCTTGGATGGTCCACTTTGTAAAAAATCTTCTGTAAACATTGTGCCCATGCACAAAAACTGGCTATCTAGCGAAGACATGATCGCAGCCAAAATTCCCGCTGTTAAAAATCCGCCCAGCAATGGCCCAGCGTGGACTTTCACCAACGTCCCCAGCACCGCGTTGTCTCCGATTCCATCGGGCAAGCCTGAATTGGGACCCGACGCCCAAACTCCCAGCAGAACGCAGGGCAACCAAACGATCATGATAAAGACCGGATGCAGAACGATTGGTAGTTTGAATGTTTCTGCACTGCGTGCTGTAAGCCAATGTTGAAACACATGCGGAAACATTCCGACCGAAAGTGGTATCAGCAAAAACGAAAAGAACGTTGACTTGGACAGTTTTGCACGCGTGACGTGCGTGTCGGCTGCCTCTTGAGATGCGATTTTCAAATTCTCGAAAAAGCTTTCGGAGCCACCGATCGCATTGGCGATGACCACAAAAGTGACCACGCCCAAAATCATGAACACGATGGTTTGAAACGCATTCGCCCAAGCCGTACCACGCATCCCACCAAAGAACACATAGGTCAAAACAACAGCGCATATCACAGCAGACGCCAACCACGGTGGAACTCCGAATCCATAGGATTCAAAGAACCCCATGTTGGCGAACGCGTCTTGTGTGACCGTTTTAACCACTTCTCCACCGGCCAAAAGCCCCACCATTAGGTAGCCGATGACCAGGAAAACAAGCACTGGAAATAGCATCCAGCCGATCAAATTGTTGTCCAGTCGATCGCGAAAGAATTGAATCTGCGTACGGTAACCATACTTTTGCCCCAGCGACCATAGCGGGACACCGATGATGAAGAAACACAGCGAATGTACGATCCCGCTAGCGGACGCGAGCATCCCATAAACGCCAGCTCCGAAATGATGAGCTTTGCCTGTTGAACCAACCAAAGCGAACGCGGTCATCGTCGTGCCGAACAACGACATCAACAACAAAAACGGTCCGATCGAATGGCTGGCAAACATGTAGTCTTTTGCCGTACCGCGAAACAAGCGGCTTGCTGATAGCCCCAGGCCAACCAGCAGTGCAAGATAAAGAGAAATGACAATCAGCTGAGTCATGATGCGTCCTCCTCTTTTGCTGACAGATTTTTAGGCCACCAAACGATCGTTGCTACCCACCAAAACACTGTCGCCGCAATCGAGATCGCGGCGTGATAAGTCATTCCGCGCGGCAAGAAGCCGAAGTCAAGTGTGCCATCGCTCCACTGCCAATAGTCTTGGTGCAGCACTAGCAAGATGGCGATACAAATCCAAAAAACATATTTCATGATGAACATCCTTTCTGGCAATAGTCTATACGAAGTCGCAGCCTCCGCCGATGTGACTAGGCCCTCTGGCGGGTGCGAATTGCGAGAGCAGATATTCGTACGGCCGTCAGCACGCCGCAGTCGCTTTGGAAAACACGCAGGCACGCCCGCAACGCAATCCGGCGAACTGCACGGGTGCTATCGAGTCGCCGTAAAGCCAGCCAGGACAATGTTCGATGGAAAGCGATTTTCGACGCTTTTGAAGTCGTCTTTCGGTGTGAACATCGCGATCCGCAGCTAGTTCTTGCATGGCCGTCGTGTTACGATAAATATTGATTTGACCAAGGGTAGGTCATCCACTGATTTGATCGGTTTTTTCGATCGACTGCTGCTTAATCCCAATCGAAGGTTTTCCTGTAATGACTCGTTCGTCGAAAGCGTTATTGTGTCTTGCTGTATTCGCTATCTTGTCGCTTCCGCTGACGACTGGATGCAAGAAAAAAACAGGCGACGGAGATGCAGGAAACGGAAGCGGCAAACGAAAATTTTTAAGCTTGGGTACGGCTCCTGTTGGTGGCGTTTTTCCAATCGTTGGTGGCGCGATCGCCGAAGTATTGAACGACCACAAAGGCGACAATAAATGGAAAGTTCAGGCCAAGGGAACCAAGGGCTCGCAAGAGAATATTCGTCGATTGCAAAAGGGCGAATTGGAACTTGCCATGTCCAACGCAGCCATCAGCTACTTTTCTGCTCGTGGTGAATCAGGTTGGGACAAGGAATACGACACGCGTGCAATCGCCACGTTGGCTCCCAATGTTGCCTTGTTCATCTGTCGTGCGGACTCGGGTATCAAGTCAATCGCTGACTTGAAAGGCAAACGTGTGATCACTGGACCAGCCGGTGCAGGTTTCCAGATGTTCATAGAACCGATCTTGAAAGCTCATGGGGTGAATTGGAGTGACATCAATTCGCTGCCAGATACACAAAGTGGCGCGGTCGATAAACTTGCCGACGGTTCTGCGGATGCAGCATTTTTGGGAGGAGCAGTTCCAACGGCTTCGATTACACAAGCAACCAGTACATTCGATGTAGCCTTTGTGCCGTTCGATCCAGCGGCTCGTGAAGCGTTGATCAAAGACTACGCGTTCTTTCACCCAGCAACAATCAAAGCAGGTGTGTACAAAGGATTGGACGAAGAATTCGCGGGCTTGAATGTTGGTTCCATGCACTTGATCACGTCAGCATCGCAAGATGAAGAAATGATCTACCAAGTCACGAAAACGATCTGGGAGAATCGTAAAGAGATAGCCAAAAAGCATCCTGCGGGCAAAGCACTGAACCCCAAGAACGTTGCGCGTGACACTGGAATCGAGTACCATCCGGGCGCTATAAAGTTCTACAAGGAAGCAAACGTCTGGCCGAAAGCTGAAGCAGCAGCCGCTGGCGAAGATAAGTAATTTGACAAACGCGATAGCGTTTCTTCTCTCTCTCCAAGTTTGTTTGGGGAGAGAGCTGGTTTGAATCGCAGGCGCAGATGAGTTCAAGTGTGTGCGGGTTGGTGCATCACGGAAAAACTCAGCTATTCTGGGGGAGCCAGTTTCAGCCAGTAGGGTCTTATTCAGTCTTTGTAGGCTGATTTCTTGGCCAACTTTTTGCCCGGATTCCCGGTCCTTGAAACACCGGGTTAGCTTTTGATTGAACCCGGTCTATGATCTAGCGTTACGAAACTGTTGATCAAAGGACATGTCAGTGAGTCAAGCCGAATCGACCGCGCCAGTTGTAGCCCAATCTGGAACGACTAAAAAATTTATCGTAACGGCGCTTGGTGTTTTCTTGTGTTTGTTCACTTTGTTTGAAGTGAACTACAACCTCTTTCAGCCGCAGTCCGCGCTGGCTGTGTTTGTGGGAGTCGGGCTTGCGATATGTTTTTTAACGTTTCCCATTAGCAAGCGATTTAAAGACGCTAGTGCTGCTCGTGTGTTGGATTCAGCTCTGGCGGTAGGGGCCCTGCTGTGTTGCGGATACATCGTTTTTCAAAACGAACCGCTGTTCAAGCAATTTTGGCCTGGTGGTTTTTCGCTAGGCAATCGCGCGGGCGATGAAACCAAGCTCGATTTTTATGTTGGCCTTGTCGGTTTGATATTGGTCTTCGAGGCCACGCGGCGCAGCATTGGATTGATCGTGCCTGTGCTGGCGTTGCTGTTTGTTTGCCATTCGTATTATTGCTACGGCAGTGTCAACTATGACTGGATTGAATTCCCGGAATGGATGTTGCCTCACGCTGGCCAAAGTGTGAAAGACATCGTCAGCACAACTTTCTTGCAGTCGCTGGGTGTGTTTGGGCCGGCCGCCTCTGTGATGTTCAAGTATGTATTTTTGTTCGTCGTGTTCGGTGCGTTTCTAGAAATGTCAGGCGCGACACAGTTCATCATTGACTTTGCCACCAAGACGTTTGGCCGCGTGCGTGGGGGGCCTGCGATGGTGTCGGTAATGGCCAGTGGATTGATGGGGTCGCTATCAGGCAGTGCCGTTGCGAACGCTGTCACAACGGGAACGTTCACAATCCCGATGATGCGTAGTGCGAGATTTCCAAAACACATTGCTGGTGGGATTACGGCAGCGGCAGCGTCTGGCGGCGCTCTCGTTCCACCGGTGATGGGCGCTGGCGCATACATGATGTTGGAGTTGGTGCAGCCCGAGGGTGGTTTCGTGATGATCATGAAAGCTGCTGTGATTCCGGCGTGCCTGTATTACCTATCGATTCTTGCGGTTGTCTACTTGTACTCGCAGCGACTGGGAGCGGAGAAAATTGATAACGAGCAAGTTGCGGAAAAGAAACTCAACGGCTTCGAGGCGTTGGTGTTTTTTGGTGCACTTGGCGTTTTGATTGGGCTGTTGGTCGCAGGTTTTTCTGCGTTTCGCTCAGTGACTGGATCGTTAGCAGTGATTTTGGTTTTCGCAACACTTCGCAAAGAGTTGGCGATCGGCGCAAAAGCACGTTGGCTTGCGTTTGCAAGTTTCTTTATCGTGCTTGTACTGCATCAGTTCACCATCGGTGTTGGTGATTCAGCACCCGATTGGCTTGATCCGTTCATTGCTCCTTCTTGGCTGCATCCAGAAACCGAATCGCCAACACTTGGGCTAGCGGTTGGTTCGATTTTGGAGTCTGCGATCGTCGGTATGTTTGGGTTGCTGATCTTTGGGCTTGTTCATCCAGCATGGCGTCCAGAGATGACAGCGGCGCTGACCAAGTCGGCAAAGAATGGTGTTTCATTGGTGGCCGCCAGCGCTTGTGTTGGCATCATCATCGGTATCGTTCAGCAGACAGGGATTGCTTCGGATTTTAGCGCGACAATCAAGGATGTTGTGGAGACAAACCTATTCTTGGCACTGCTAGGAATCATGGTCTGTTCACTGATTTTGGGAATGGGTGTTCCTTCGGTTGTTTGCTACCTGTTGATGGCAACATTGATGGGGTCGCTATTGGGCGAATTGGGTGTTCAACCATTGGTCGCACACTTATTCATTTTCTACTTTGGCATGATGTCGATGGTGACACCGCCGGTTGCGTTAGCTGGGTATGCAAGCGCGTCGATCGCGGAAGCTCCCATCATGAAAACATCATTTGCGGCTTTTCGATTCGCGCTGGTGGGGTTCACTTTACCATTCATGTTCGTCTACCGACCCGCACTGTGCCTATTGGCGGCTGATGGTGGTTCACCAACGCTATGGGCTGTGCTTCATGCTGTGCTGGCGGCGACTATCGGAATCCTTGCGCTGGCTGCTGGGCTGGCAGGTTACTTGCGCAAGAACCTCTCAATAGCCAGTCGAGTATTCCTGTTCGTGTCTGCTGCTCTCTTATTGGCGCCGCTGACAAAAATAGGCGATATGCAAGTCGGCCTTGCCGTCGATATCGTTGGCGGGCTGATCTTTGTTGCAGTTCTGTCGGTCAATTCAATGATGGGCGGTGCAGAGGGCGACACAATGTCGGTCGGTGGCGCGGAGTCATGAAGAGGGGAGTTTCCAGTGACATTGACGCAATACAGCTTTCGACGAACCCGCCATTTTCTCGTACCAAACCGTTAGCAGGGAATCGTCGGCGAGCTGGACGGTAGTTGGATAGCCAAGGTCACCGCTTGTCCCATCGCTTGAGATCGTGATTGGTGGACTCCAGGTTTGTCCGTCGTCGTCGCTGATTCTTGCTTGATTGCCATAAGGCTTGCGGCGATAACCGTAACTCATCATCAATCGTCCATCGCGAAGTTTCATCAAGAACGAAGGCAATCCCCAGACGCCAATGGGGTGCGGCGTCGACCACGTCTTGCCTCCGTCGGCGGATTCCGATTGCAAGGTTTCGCGGTCTTGCAATTTGTTTTGATTCCGAATGTGCACGATCAATCGTCCGGAATCACATTCGACTGCATGCAGTTCATGGTAATTTTTCATACTGTGGCCATCCGCAACGGGGATCTCAGCAAGCCATTGCCAAGACACACCGTCGTCCTTGGACTGACAGACGCCAACTCGCTTTGATTCTTCCCACAGTTGCTTGCCCGCGTATAGCAGTCGTCCGTCAGATAATTGAATCGGCCCATGCGGACTGTTCACAATGCTGGGGTAGCGCTCGGACCATGTGATGCCGCCATCGGTTGAACGAATCATCCACTGCCCGAGTTCTGCTTTTCGCTGTTCCTGATTCAGTCGATTGTGAACTGATAACCATCGATCAAGTTTTTCTTTCGGCCATGCTCCTTTGTCGCCAGGTTTCAAACCAACGACTTTCTTGAGGTAGTAGTCGTCGTAGGCAAGCGAGGAAAAGGTCGTCACCAATAAACTTCCTTTGGCAGTCTGGACGATCCCCGCGTCACGATCGTCGATGGCATTGTCCAGCAATGTGCGTGGCCATGTCCAAGTCTTTCCGTCGTCATCTGATTGCATTATCTCCACGCGCCCAAACGGACAGACGTGCGCTTCGCGACCACCAGACCAAACCAACAGCAATCGGCCACTTTGCTGGCGAGTCAACGTTGGCCAACCACAATAAAGATCGGGAGTTTGGCTGATGACTCGAGTATCAACAATTTCCGGCTCCGCTGCGAACACATTCGTTGACCCAATCATTGTGCCTGCCAAAACGGATGAGGCGATTTGGAGAGCGGTCCGCCGGTTAGGCTGTTGAAACGTTGGCATTGGATCCTCAAATTGCGCTGGTGGTTGTGCCGTGAACAAAAGGAAGTTTAACAACTTCGACTACAAAAAATGAACGTGAGATAAAGCCGGCGTAACTTGGCCAGCACGTTTGGAGGACACTGCCAGCAGCGGCAAGGCTACAATTGCCCTGCGCAACCCTGCGCAAGGGCCAATCATCAGAAACCGTACACCAATAATTTGACACATCATGGCATTCATCAACTATCTACCACCGGATGAAATCCCCAGTGCGGATGACGTTCCCGACAACGACAATATCATCCGCATTCATGGTGTTCATCCAAAGTTGATGAAGCTGCACTATGATTTGTACGTCGAAACGATGCGCGGAAAGAGCCCGATCACACGATCCCAGCGAGAGATGGTCGCAGTGGTGGTTTCTTCGATCAACCAGTGCGAATACTGACTAGTCCATCATGCTCGCGGTCTGCGACACTTGATGCAAAAGACAAAGAAAACCTCAGATGAAGTTGATGCGTTTATCGCCAGTTTGGCGGACGATTTTGAGCAAGCAGAGCTCACTGAACTCGAACGTGCCATCCTCCGATACAGCGATAAATTAACACGCCAGCCACAGTCGATCACGGAGACTGATATTCAAACTCTGCGAGACGTTGGGCTGAACGATTTGGCGATTCACGATTTAGTGTACTGTGTCAGCTACTTTGCATTCGTGAATCGCATCGCAGATGGACTGGGCGTGAAATTAGAAGAAAGCGAGTCTCCATGAATGGACCCTTCACCATGTCGCCGGCCTGTTGCGAAAGTCTTTGACGGTTTGTTGATTTATTTACGTGGCATGTTTTTGTGAGCCGCTGGCGCTAGCCACGGGCCTCGAAGGTTTGCGTTATCACGAC
>CAYNNP010000066.1:0-13937 GCA_964398215.1 uncultured Pirellulaceae bacterium
CCGTGGCTGGCGAATTGCGGGGCAACATCAGTTCCTGAACGGTCAAGTAAATTACATTGCCGCTGTAATTTACGGCATAAACAGCGCAACACTTCCAGAAAAGCGCAACTCCAAAACTTACGCGTCGGGTTACCAAAAAACCGAACGGACGGCTCTCCCTGGCCGCTACCGTTACTGCGGGAACTTTTTTGGTGGTGTGTCTTGGTAACCTTCGCCATCGAGCGCTTTCATGAACTCTACCAATTGCATGACCTGTGCTTCGCTGAAGTCCAGTTGTTCGGCGTAGCGGCGATCGATTTTTCGATCCAGTTGCGGATTGGGAATTCCACCCTTGCTGTAAAGCTTGACGACTTCCTCCAGCGTTTTGACCGACCCGTCATGCATGTACGGTCCGCGCTTGCTGATGTCTCGAAGGCCAGGCGTTTTGAACGAGCCTTTGTCCTTTTCCTCTTTGGTGACTTCAAACCGACCGATGTCCGAGAACTTCTTTGCCGCTGCGTCCCAGCCAATGCCTAGATTGTGGAATTCGTTGTCCGTCAAGTTCGGTCCTTTGTGACAGTTATTGCAAAAACCGTTTCCAAAAAACAAACGTCGACCTTTCTTGGCGTCCGCTGATAAAGCTGTCTTGTCACCAGCGACGTAACGATCCCAAGCCGAGTTGCCGCTCATACGTGTTCTTTCGTAATCCGCAATCGCCTTGGTGACACGTTCAATTGTGATTTCTTCGCTTCCAAATGCTTCCTTGAAGTACTTGCGATAACCGCTGATCTTTGACAGCTTCGCGATCACTTCGGCATGATCCTTGTTGCCCATTTCGATGGGGTTGATCATTGGCCCGCCTGCCTGATCCTCCAATGATTTGGCACGCCCGTCCCAGAAGAAATGTGGTAACGGATTCCAGGCTTGGTTGACAAAGGAAGGCGCTTTGCGGCCGCCTTTTTGCCCATCGATTCCGGTCGAGACGGGAGTTGGTTCCGAGAAAGCATTTTCTGGCCGATGACATGACGCACACGAAATCGTGTTGTCGACGGACAAGCGTTTGTCGAAAAACAACCAACGCCCAAGGCGTACACGCTGTGGAGTGGGAGGGTCTTTTAGATCCGTTAGTTTTGCGGGCGGGTTCGCGTCACCGCCAATGCCAAGCGGCGGATCTGGAATCGCGACCAAGGGGTTGACCGAATTCAGAAGGTCGTCCGCGACAGCTAAGACGCCGGTTACGATGAATGCCAGAAGGAGGGTTAAGCGAAGCATGTTTTTTGGGGATCCTAGGCGGGGTGGGGGACGCATTCTAGATGCACTTGCACATCTGAACAAGCAATTCTCGATCGGTTTCGATTCTGGGGTAGGCTCGGTAAATCGGCGCCGGGCCGGCTTGCTTTTTCGAGTGGTACTGATCGTACTTACAGGGCAAAGCAGTTTTTCAAACTGCTAAAAGTAGCTCGGCTCTCCGAGCCGAGAAATCGGCAGGTCTCGGCTGGGACAGCCGAGCTACTATGTTGCCTACCTTGAAAAACGGATTTGCCCTGTCGCACCCAAGGGTTCGTAGCCGCGATCGACAAAGTCTCGTATGATGTTACGCCTGTCGACATTGTCACTTTCTACTTCTATTCACCTACGACGTCTGTCATGTCAATCAAAGTCAATAACGAAGATGCTCTTGCGCGATTCCTTCACATCACTGAAATCCCAGGAAAGAGCTGTGAGGAGCTGGATGTTGCCAATGCGATTGTTGAATTGCTGTTGGCTGCCGGAGTCGACAAGCAGCAAATCAATTTTGACAATGCACATGAGCGTACGCGGCTTGCTGGGAATGTTGGGAATCTAATTGTTACGCTGCCAGGTAACGGCAAGGGCCCGCGCACGATGCTGTCGGCTCACATGGATACGGTACCGATTTGTGTTGGCGCTAAACCGGTAGTCCAAGACGATGTTGTTCGTAGTAGCGAACCAACGGGCTTGGGGGCGGATGATCGCAGCGGTTGCACGGCGATTTTGACTGCGGTTGTCGAACGGCTGAAAGCTGGCGACGAGAATTTTCCGCCTGCGGTGGTCGGGTTCTTTATCCAAGAAGAGATTGGTCTGGAGGGTGCAAAGAATCTGGATCAAACATTGGTCGGTAAGGTTGATCGCGCGTTCAATTTTGATGGCGGAACGGTCGACAAAATCACTCACGGCGCAATCGGTGGCGAACGCATGTCGCTCAAGCTCAAGGGGCTTCCGTCTCACGCTGGCGTGGCGCCCGAAAAAGGCGCGAGCGCGATCGTGATGGCTAGTAAAGCGATCGCGGAACTGGAGGCAAACGGATGGCTTGGTAAAGTCGAAAAGCCAGAGGGTGTGGGGACAGCGAACGTCGGTGTGATTCAAGGCGGTGAAGCGACCAACGTGGTGACACCTGAAGTCATTCTTCGCGCGGAAGCGCGCAGCCACGATTCTGAAATGCGAACCAGGATCGTTGCCGAAATCCGTGGCGCGTTCGAGCGAGCGGCTGCATCGGTTTGCAATGACGAAGGAAAGTGTGGGGAGTTGGAATTCGATTCCAACGCCGATTACGAGTCCTTTCGGTTGGACGAAGACCATCCATCGATTGGTACTGCGGAAAAGGCACTTAAGTTCGTCGGTCGTGAACCGTCCAAGGCGATTGCCGATGGTGGCTTGGATGCAAACTGGTTGTATCTGCATGGCATCGAAGCGGTTACGATCGGTTGCGGCCAACGAGACATCCATACGGCAGACGAATGGCTTTGCATCAAAGACTATTACGATGCATGCGCGATCGCGACTTGGTTGATCACTGAAGGCGCTAGCGGTGAATGATGACGACGATCTGTGCTTGTGTTTTCACGTCAGTCGACGAAAAGTAGTACAGTTCATTCGAGCAACGAAGCCGTCAAAGACCAGCCAGTTGTCGGAGTGCTACGGCGCCGGGACTGGCTGCGGTTGGTGCCGGCCGTTTCTTCAGAGGCTGATGGACGAAGTGAATCCTGATGACGCTGACCTGCCTTGCGCCGAGGATTACGCAGCCAAACGCAGCGCCTATCGAATCGAAAAACAGGCGTGAACGGAGTCGTCTACTTTGGCTGCCATGCTTCGTCGAAAAACCCAGCATGCATGACCTTGCCAGGCAAACGTGTGGTTGCTCCATCGCGAATATCAACCAGCGCCCAGTCGGGCAACTTTGGCGTTTGGCGAGCGTTGTTCAAGTAATCGTATTCGCGGAACGTAAAACCGCTGTTCAAAACCAGGTATCGCTGCGGGTTCGCGGGGTTGGGATAGATAAAGATCGCGGCGTGTCCACCAGCAGGCACCTCCGCGCTGCCGACGCCGATCTGCGATTCCGTCCAGCGAACAGGAAGTTGACTGACAAGCTTCTGGGCGAGTCCGCCGCTGCGGGGATCGGCGAACATCACGATGTTGGATTCTTTCATCATCGCAGCAGTGACTTCCGATTCATCAACGACTTGGATGTCGCCACGGAAATGGCGTCGCCACTCGCGCATTGCGTGAGCCGATTCTGTATCCAGCCAGTTTTGGACCGCCGAATCGGGGCTCTTGCGTTTCGTGGTCACGAAAACAAACGAATCCATGAAGGCATCATCGATCGGGCCTTGTAGTCCAGGCCGTTTTCTTAACGCACCGTCCTGGCGGCCGAGTTTCCATTTTCCACCGTCGTTCCACAAGCTGATGGAATGGCTCCAGTCGCTATTCGGGGCGGACGTCGTCAGTTGCTGCCCAGCGATCGTGACTTTGGTTTTGCCTTGAATCGATCCAGGCCATTGTCCGGCATCGAAACTCAATCGCAGCGCTGACACGTTTTTTGTGGTAACGGACAATGCGTTTTGATCAAGAATCGAAGCATCGACTTTGGCTGGCTTCCAGTGCTCCGCCAATCCTTGCACATCAACCCACTCGTTCTTGTGGTAGCGCAGTGTGGTGGTCGCAAACTGCACACGTTTAGGAGTTGCGTTTGTAACACGGCTAGCAATTTGCTGAAGCCGCTGTTGGATATCGATTTTTGAATCCGCATGAATCTTGTGAGCCGTTTTTGGTCCGATCACATGCATTAATTGGATTCCGTGTTCGGCAAGCGCCTTTTCCATTACATCGGCAGCTTGCTTTTGGCGATCAATTTCGCCACTGTAAGCGATGGTCGGCAAGTTGCTGAGGTTGATCGCCCACGGTGGGCAATCGTACATTTGCCAAAGCGTTTGCTGATACGCGGGATCGTTCGCCTTGGCATCTTCACCTTGAAAGAACGCGAGGAACTCGGGAGTTTCGGAAAAGCCTGCACCTGGATTGACTGCAAAGAATCGATCGGGATAGTGAACGGCCATTTGCCAACACCCCGCGCCGCCCATCGAAAACCCTCGCACACTAATTCGGTTGCGGTCAACCGGCAAACGCGTCTGAATGTATTCAAGCGATTCGAGCACATCGATCTCGCCAGCGAACTTAAACGCATTGCTGTAACGCCCATAGGGATGCAGCACGAACGAATCGTCTGGCGTGAATTGGCCGGCCGAGACCTGTTGCTTTTTTAGAAAACCAAGTTCGCTGAGCTTTTCGCCTCGGCCATGAAACCACAGATCCAGTCGTCGCGGCCGGTTGCTTGTCGCGACGAACGCTGGCGGAATGACAACACTGTAAGGCTGAAAAGAACGATCGATCTTTGACTGGTATCCACCGACAATGAGCTGTCGTTTGCTCGGATCGGTCAGGCCAACGACTTCAGCCCAGTCGCCTCCACTGGCCACCGCTGCGATTCGTCGTTCGGCTTCATCCAAAAGCTCCTCCGCGTGCTTGAATTCAGCTTCGCGGTAAAACTGTTGAAACTCAATCGACAATTCGATCGCACGAGGGAAGACAAGGACTTCAGGCGTGAAGCCTTCCATCTTTTTGAACCGGGTAACTTGGCCCGATTCAAACTTCTTCGTCTTCGGGTTCCTGGCCGGCTTGTGCTTGTCCAAGAGTTCTGCCCAGCGAGCGCGAATTTCGCTGCAGCGCGCAAGCAGCGAATCTTTCGTCTCGTTAGGAATCGCAATTCCCGGTGGCGGAATCACACGAACGCTTTCAGGGCGGTTATCGGCGGGGCCATCCGCGTTGACCGTTTGCACGGCACAAACGAAACAGAAGAACGCGAATAGGGCGGGGCGCAAACGCATGGAAATCTCTTGTTGGCTATGAAAGCGAATTTTTGTCTCGGTTGATTATATTCTCTGCGCAGCGATCCATTGAACGCGGCGAGATGATTCGTTTTCAACGCTACAATAGCCGGCATCAATTCCATACGCACCAAGAAGGCTGAAACAGCATGGGTTTATTGCGAGACATCTTTGGGCCATCGAAGAATGAGATTTGGTCGCAGCTTGCCGCTGAGATCAATGGTGAATTTTCCAAAGACGGCCAGTTCAAGAGTGGTTTTGTGCGTGCGAGCCATAAGCAATGGGAGATGATTCTTGACACGCACCTCGTCAAAACTGGAAAGCAGAATACTACCTACACCCGAATGCGTGCGCCGTTCATCAACACGGACGGTTTGTACCTAAAGATATACCGAAAGAATCTGTTCACCGGGATCCGTAGTTTCTTTGGCATGCACGACATCGAGATTGGCGATCCGTATTTTGATGAACAGTTCATCATCAAAGGCAACAATGCGGACAAGATCCGTCAGCTTTTGTCGAGCAAAGAATTGACCCAGCTGATCGATGCTCAGCCTCGAATTTCGCTCGAGATTCAAGACGACGGCGGGTTCTTTGGGGCCGCGTTTCCTGAGGGCGTCGATCAACTCGTGTTCTTGGCTCCAGGCGTAATGCAGGACATCAAGAACTTGCGAAGTCTGTTCGAGCTGTTCGCAACATTCCTAGAACGTTTTGTGCAAATCGATCCTGCGTACGAAAACGACCCGAACGTTGGGCTTTAGGGGATCGGCAAAAAGAGAGACGTGAATCGTCGTTGGCGGATTAGCCGAGAGCGTTCTTGGTTGATGCTTTCGTGTCTTTGGCAACAACAGGCTTGTCGTTTCCGTAGTCTTGCAAGATCGTCGTCACGACATCGACAAGTTGGTCCAAACGGAATGGCTTGAAGAGAATCCCTTTGGGATGCAAACCGGCTTGACGCGCTTTGACAACCGAGTGACCTGGGTCATAACCAAAGCCTTTCATCAAAACCATCGGCACTCGCTCCATCAACTTGCCAAGTTTCAAGTACAGCTGGTGGCCGCTGTAGTCGGGCAGTTTGATATCGCTAATGATAATGTCATAGACTTGCGGTTCGCTTTCACGGACCATCAAAACCGCTTCATCGCCTTCGTGAGCCGTTTCAACGATGCAGCCGAATTTCTCCAGCAGATTGTGGGCGTCTTCACGAACATTGTCGTCGGCATCCACCACCAAGATTCGTCTGCCAGACAAAACTGAACTCGACGAAGACTCGACACCCGCAGGAACGGCTTCGAGTGGAGTCAGCTTTTGCCCAATCTGCTGAATGGTCTGTTTGATGTCGCGTGCGTTCTGCAAGATCCGGCGTATCCGTCCCATTACTTCCGGGCTATGACCGATGTACTGCTCCATCACATTGACAGCATCGTTCAAGATTGCGTCCACCGGCATTGCGACCGCACTGTGGATTGCGTTGCAGCTCTGTTGCGCCGTGTTGGCTTTCTGAGCGACCAGCAACTCCAGCGTGTTCAAAGCAAAGGCGACATCACGTGCGAAAATCTCCAAGAACTGAAGATCACTTTCTGAAAAGCTAGCTGGCACTGGGCTTTCAACATTGATCGTGCCGAGCACTTGGTCGTGCAAAATCAGCGGCACCGTCAATGAACTGCGAGAATTCGCGACGCCTGGAATGAACAGTGGATCATTCACAACATCGTGGCAAATGTAGCTCGTGCCGCTAGCCGCCACATAGCCGGTGATCCCGTTGCCCTGTGGATGTGCAAACAGCTGGCGGTCAGAGGCCTCTTGGTCAATGCCGACACTTAACAGAGGAACTAAATTCCCGCTGGAATGTTCCATCAAGCGAATTTCGATGACTTCAAAATTCAACAAGTCACTTAGGTAGTGACGAACATTCTCCTTTAGCAATTCGATGCGCTCATCCATCTCCATCTTGTAGATTTCGGATGGCCGCAAGTCAGCGAGCTCGCGGCCGGCAACATGGATCGCAGCCAGCTTTTGTTGTTGCAGAATTTCTTCGGTAATATCGCTGATCGTAACAATCAGCTGCTTGGTTTGATCTGGGTGCGAGATCGGCGCCGCATGAATCTGAAAGTACTTGTCGTCGATCGTGTGCAGCGTACTGTTGCTTTCGTCGCCCGTTGCAACGGCCGTGTGAAAGGGACAAAAATCTGGCCCCATGATTTCAGGGTTTTTCAGAATGTCGTACAGCGTCACACCAACGGGCAGATCTGCTTCCCCATAGCCAGCCCATTGTCGTAGACGGCGATTGGCCCACAAAACCCTCACATCCGCATCCAACAGCGCAACGCCTTCAGGCATGTCGCGCAGCATCACCCCGCTTTGGCAGATGCCACGAAGCTCAGTTAGTTCCGGCAAGCTATCGCGTGATATCCAGACGCCCTGAATCTCAGGGTTGTTCAGTTCATCCAGCACGGCACCGGCGCCATGGAAAAAAAGAACTTCATCCTGATCGATTGCATCGGGCAAGCTGCTTGCTTTCCCAACGCAAATCAATTTCGGCGATCGACTATGCGGCTGCTCTGATCGACTCATCGATCCACTCCAACAACTTCACTACTGAAGTCAACTTAGGAATCGGCGTTTACAAACTCCCTGCCCTTGTTTGAATCATAGAAAACAACGCGGGCAAAGGAAGCACCAACACACCTCATTCGGCCAATCAATCCTGCAAGGCTAGGATTTCACTTCGCATTGCCAATCCAATAAAAATTACTGGCATGCCAAAATCGAAACAGCTGCTTTAGGGTCCCCTTGCTCGCAAATCCGGAAACTCAACTCTTTTTTGGCCTAACGGGAGACAGCTGTACATTGCAAGCAACTTAAGGGACGGCCTTCTGCCCCGATCCGCTTAATCCTGCCTAATGCCTAACATTGGTCTACATTTTCTCCAACGACTGTTGTGGGTATAAGAGTTTCGCTGATCGGGCAAATTTGCCTTTTTGGCCTATTTTAATGTTCAGCATTGTTGACTTTAAATTGGCACGGTCTAAATTCTTACCCCGCAAGGGCTACGTAGCCCAAATTGCGCAGCCGTTAAAACTTCCTCGTTTTTCTACTGTGGCTCACTGGCTGTGAGACGTTTTTGGAGGGTTTCCTTTGATGAAAGCAACAAGCTTGCTTCGAACCTTGGCTGGACTGTGTGCAGCATTTGTATTTGCTGTGAATGTCCAAGCTGATGGATGTGGCGATTGCGGAGGCTGCGCAAGCGGCTCCGGATGTGCCTCGATTGGCGGAATCGCCATGGGTAGCGGCGGTGGTACTATTGTCGGTGGCGGAAGCTACGGCGGCGGTACGATTGTTGGTGGTGTTGGTGGTGCAGGATACGGCGTTGTTGCTGGTGGAGGATGCGGAAGCGTCTCTTACCAAACACAAACCGTCATGCGCAACCAGATGACAACAGAGACCAGAATGGTCCCTTATACCACCTACCGCAACGAACAACGCACTCGTATGCGTAGTGTTACACGACAGGTTGCTCGAGTTCAAACTCGTCAGCAAACCTACACGGTTAACGTTCCTCAGACTCAAACTCGTACAGAAAACTACACTGTTCAAGTTCCAGTTCCTTACACGGAATCGGTTCCTTACACAGTTCAAGTTCCTGTGACGACTCAAGTCGAAGAAAGTTACCAAGTATCTGTGCCTTACACTGAGAACACCACTCAGGAGTACACTGTTTCGGTTCCTAAGACCGAGCAAACTACTCAAGAATACACAGTACAAGTTCCTTACACCGAAACTCGTACGGACACATACTCTGTTACCGTTCCTTACACTGAGGAAGTTCAGCAGCAGTACACCGTTCAGGTTCCAGTGCAAAAGACTCGTGAAGAGTCTTACAACGTTACTGTTCCTTACACAGAAAACGTGACTCAGGAATACACCGTTCAGGTTCCTGTAACTTCGTCTCGTACAGAAACTTATCAAGTTACTGTGCCTTACACCGAAGAAGTTACTCAGGAATACACCGTTCAGGTTCCTGTTACTTCATCTCGAACTGAGACTTACCAAGTTTCTGTTCCTTACACAGAAAACGTGACTCAAGAGTACACAGTACAAGTTCCAGTAACTTCGTCTCGTACTGAGTCATACCAAGTTTCTGTGCCTTACACCGAAACAATTACTCAAAACTACAGTGTTCAAGTTCCTTACACTGAAGCTCAGCAGTACATGGTTTCTGTGCCTTACACTGATCAGGTTCAACAGCCTTACTCAGTAACGGTTCCTTACACTGAGCAAGTTTCTCAGAACTACACAGTAAGCGTTCCTTACACTGAGCAAGTTTCTCAGAACTACACAGTTAACGTTCCTTACAGCGAAACCAAGACTGCCTACCGTACGGTAACATCTTGCGTTCCTGTGACTACAATGCGTTCGGTTACCCGCGACGCTGGTAGCTACCAGTGCCAAGCTGTCACTACAGGTGGCGGTTATGTTTCTGGCGGAGTTGTTTCTGGTGGCGGAGTTATCTCCGGCGGTGGAGTCATCTCTGGCGGCGTTGTTTCTGGCGGTTCAGCCGGTGGAAACTGTGGTTGCGCAACTCCTTGTGCGACACCATGTGCAACTCCTTGTGCCACACCATGTGCTTCTCCTTGCGGGAACGGTTGTGGCGGAGGAATCGTTGGCGGTTCAGTTGTTTCTGGCGGCGGCATGATTGCTGGTGCTGGTTCAGCTTGTGGTCCACAGATCACTTATCGTCGCGTCTATGTTCCTAACATGGTTACGACTCAAGTTCCAACCACGACGTACCAACGTCAGTCTTCGCAAGTTCCATACACCTACACGGTGCAAAACATGCGAAGCGAGACACGTACTCGTATGGTTCCTGTAACACGTACTCGTACAGAAACTCGTACACGCATGGTTAACGTAACCAAGCAACGTACTGAGCAACGTATGCGTACTGTTGCGGTTCAACGAACTCGTCAAGAAGCTCGTACTCGTAACATCACTAAGTACCGCAGCGAAACTCGCACCCGCGAAGTTCCTGTGACTCGTACTAAGATGGAAACTCGTACTCGCGAAGTTCCTGTAACAACGATGACGACTCAAACTCGTACTCGTACAGTTCCTGTTCAACGTACTCGCTTGGAAGATCGCACCCGCGAAGTTCCTGTGACAACGATGACGACTCAAACTCGTACTCGTACCGTTCCTGTTCAACGTACTCGCGTAGAAGATCGCACCCGCGAAGTTCCTGTGACTACAATGAAGACAGAAACACGTACTCGTACAGTTGCTGTTCAACGAACTCGTACTGAAGCCCGTACTCGTACGGTTCCTTACACCGAGATGAGCACAGAGACTCGTACTCGTACTATGACTGTTCAGAAGTCTCGTACAGAGCAACGAACTCGCGAAGTTCCTGTTACTAAGTACCGTACAGAAACACGTACTCGTACTGTTCCTGTAACCCGCATGGTTACTGAAACACGTACTCGTACCGTTCCTGTTCAAAGAACACGAATGGAAACACGTACTCGTATGGTTCCACGAACCACGATGACGACTGAGACTCGTACACGTACCGTTCAGCGTACACGTATGGAATCTCAAACTCGTTCTCGTACCGTGAACTACACAGTAAACGTTCCACAAACTCGTACTCGCAACTACAACGTGACAACTTATGATAACGTCACTGAGCAAGTGCCTGAGACTTACAGCGTATGTGTTCCTGTTCAAGGACAACGAGCTGTACAAGTTCAGGTCTGCAAGCCAACTGCAGTACAAGTTCAAGTCCCTGTTTACAATGCTGCTCCTGTCATGAGTGCTCCAGTTATGAGTGCTCCCGCTGTTATCGACAGCGGATCAATGAACGGAACAATCATCGAAGGCGGATCTACCGGTGCTGTTTATAACAGTGGTGCGATCTACGACGGTGGCGTAATCAGCGGTGGTTCAACTATCGGCGGTGGATACATCGACGGTGGTCAAATCATCGGCGGTGGTCAGATCATCAGCAGTGGCGCTCCAATGGCTACTGGTGCTGGTTGCACTAACTGCGGTAACTAAGAACACCCTTCGCACGTCTTAAAACGTGAGAAAACCGAACCCCGTAGAGGATCCGTCCTCTGCGGGGTTTTTTATGCAATCACCCTTCCTGCGATTCTGCTACCACAACAAGTGCGAGGAGCCTACGGGGCAGAAAACTCCCGTTGGGGAATGATTGCGACGTCTTCGCTGCTAGTGGAGTTCGCAATTGGTTTTTGGTAATCCGAAGCGTGAGCTAGGGACCAGGCGATTGATGTCCCTCGCTCACGCTTCGGGTTACCATCTTTGCTCTGTCGCACCAGCAATGGCCTCGACGAAACCGCGTGCCAATGGCTACATTACGCGGTTTGACTTCTGTCTAAATCCGCAAGTTCTGACGCCAACCCAGCCGCCGTTGTGATTCTGATCCTCAAGAGCCAAGTCACTGACGAGCAAATCGACCACGTATTGAAACGTGTCGAGGACCTCGGACTCTCGCATCATCTTAGCAAGGGTGATCACCGAACAATCGTTGGCATTATCGGTGATGAAACCAAGCTACGCGAAGAGCCGCTGCGTGCAATTCCTGGTGTCGCGAAAGTTGTCCCCGTATTGCCGCCCTACAAATTGGCCTCCCGAGAGGCTCGTCCGGAGCGGAGCATTGTGGATGTTTCCGGCGTCAAGATTGGCGATGGGAACTTGGGCATGATTGCCGGTCCTTGTAGCGTCGAAGATCGTGACCGCATGTTTCGCATCGCTGAAAGCGTCTGTGATTCCGGCGCCAATATCTTTCGCGGCGGTGCGTTCAAGCCACGGACTAGCCCCTATTCGTTCCAAGGCATGGGCGAAGAAGGGTTGAAAATCCTGCGTGATGTGGGCGACAAATTCAACATGCCAGTTGTCACCGAGGTGACCGATCCGCGGTTGGTCGACATCGTCAGCCAGTACGCAGACCTATTGCAGGTTGGCGCCCGGAACATGCAGAACTTTGCATTGCTGACCGAAGTCGGCAAATCACATCGTCCAGTAATGTTAAAGCGAGGGATGAGTGCGACGATCAGCGATCTGTTGATGTGTGCGGAATACATTCTTTCGCAAGGCAACCCGAACGTGATCCTTTGCGAACGCGGCATCAAGAGTTTTGATCCTGCCACCCGCAACTTGTTTGATGTTGCTGCCGTGCCATTGGTTCACGAACTCTCGCATTTGCCGATCATTGTTGACCCATCGCATGCAACCGGTCGCCCAGACTTGATACCGTCGTGTGCTCTAGCCGGTTTGGCTGCAGGAGCCGATGGTGTTCACATCGAAGTACATGATTGCCCAGAAGAGGCAAAGAGCGATGGGCCGCAAGCGTTGCTTCCGAATCAATACAGTGAACTTGTTGGTCAGATGAAACAACTGGCCAGCGTCATTAATAAAACGATATCACCTTTACCGGAGACAGCAGTTTGAGCCGTCGAATTTTTATAGCAGGCAACTGGAAAATGAACTTGCGCGCCGAATCCGCGCAGCAGCTTGCAGGTGGATTGGCCAGTTCATTAGGCGCTGACTCCGCTGTCGATGTCGCCGTTTGTCCACCAGCAGTCTACCTGTCCTCCGTTGCACAGTCCGTCAGCGGAACGGCCGTCGGACTGGGGGCTCAAAATATGTACGCCGCCGATGATGGAGCATTCACTGGCGAAGTCAACGCTTCGATGCTGACCGACATAGGTTGTCAGTACGTGATCCTAGGGCACAGCGAACGACGCACGATCATGGGTGAATGCGACAATCGCGTGAACGAAAAATTACATGCCGCACTCTCCGGCAACTTGGTCCCGATCGTTTGTGTGGGTGAAACACTCGAGCAGCGTGAGTCTGGGACGACTGAGAAAGTTGTTGAGACTCAAATTCGTGGGTCGCTCGCAGGTCTGAGCGCCGAACAAGCCGCTGGGATAGTGCTTGCCTACGAACCAGTTTGGGCAATTGGCACAGGCAAGACAGCTTCGCCAGAGCAAGCCGAAGAGGTTCATGCATTCATTCGCAAGTTGCTGGCAGAATTGTTCGGTGCAGATGTCGCGGCAAAAATCCGAATCCAGTATGGTGGAAGCGTCAAACCGGCAAATGCCAAGGATTTGCTTTGCCAACCGAATATCGATGGTGCTTTGGTAGGTGGTGCGAGCCTGAAAGTCGATGACTTTCTAGCGATCATCAACGCAGCCTGATTGACCAACACACATTCAAACCCCTCGTAATATACAAAAACCTGATTGGACCCTTGTCATGACCGTTTTCGTACTTGGTTCATTTTCCGGCGCAGCTCTCGGCTGGTTAATGGGCTTCCTTTCACTTTTCCTAATCATGCTGGTACTGGTCCAACGTGGGCGCGGCGGTGGACTTGCCGGCACCCTGGGTGGTCCCGGTGGCCAGAGCGCTTTTGGCAGTAAATCTGGTGACACCTTCACAGTGATCACGGTCATTGCGGCCAGTATCTGGGGATTCGTGTGTGCATTCACGATGTGGTTGCTGGGAACACCAGCAGCACCTGGAGAGTTGACCGATCTTGACAGTGGGCCAGCGATCACCGCGACTGACACCATCGAAGATCCAGCTGACGGACTTGTAATTCCCAAAATGGATGGATCGGGCATCGGCGGAATCGGTAGCCCTGAAGGTGGTGATACACCGAGCATGGATTTGACACCCGCAAATTCAGATTCAACCGACACGACGCCTCCGGCTGAAAGTTCAGGATCGACTCCGGCTGAAACTCCAGAGTCC
>CAYNNP010000066.1:14037-26407 GCA_964398215.1 uncultured Pirellulaceae bacterium
GCTGAAACTCCTGAATCGAGCGAGCCGCCCAAGACCACTGAACCAGAAGAATAGACCGCGCGTTATTCTTCGGATACGTTCTCGCTCCCAGTTGATAATGACAGCGAACGCTACCACTACCGTACGCAGCATGACCGGACAAGGTCATGCGCAAGATCAGAGCGAGTCGGGTACGATCTCGGTTGAAGTACGCACGGTCAATAACCGCGGCTTCAAGTGTGTCATGCGACTTTCGGAAGCCCTGACGGCTTATGAAAGTCAGATTGAGGCGGTGGCCAGAAAGAAGATTCATCGCGGCAGCGTGTACATGAATGTCAATTGGCATCGCCCGGTCGCGGAAACTTTGCCGAAAGTGAATCATGAAGTGCTGAACGCTTTTGCACAGCAACTTGCCGCTGCACAAAGTAGCGTCGGTGAAAAAACGACGATTGACTTGGCGACGCTTTTGACGCTTCCAGGCGTTATCGACACGCAGGTAAAAAAGTCGCGTGATGACGCCCAAGTCATCGCACTGGTAACATCAGTCGTCGATGCCGCTGTCGGAAACTTGAACGCGATGCGTGATTCCGAGGGAGCAAACATGGCCGTGACCCTTGATGCAGACTGTGAAAAAGTTCGTCAACATGTTGCGGCGATCGCAGAGTTGGCTCCACGATCAATCGATGTCTATCGAACTCGTTTGGAATCAAAAATCAAGAATGCTCTGGCTGACCAAAACCTGCAAGTCGACTCGATTGACTTACTGAAAGAGGTCCAGGTCTACGCGGATCGCTCCGACATCAGTGAGGAAATCACACGCCTAGAAAGTCACTTGGATATGTTTGCAAAAGTGGTTTCTGAACCGGTGATTGATGGCGAGCAACCCGAGCCAACCGGTCGCAAGCTAGACTTTATCATTCAGGAAATGTTTCGTGAGACTAACACCATTGGCAGCAAGGCGGCGGACGCTGAAGTGTCTGCTCATGTGGTGGAAATAAAGTGTGCCATTGAACGGATGCGTGAACTGGTCCAAAACCTTGAATAGCGAAGGCTCCCAAGGATATGTGTAGCGAGAATCTAGGACGTTTGATCATCATTTCTGGACCCAGCGGTTCAGGTAAATCGACTGTCGTGTCCCGGCTGCTAGCTGAATGTACTTTACCCCTGAAGCTGAGTGTTTCTGCGACCACCCGCGAGGCTCGACCAGGAGAAGTCGACGGCAAAAGCTACTTTTTCATTTCAGACGAAGAATTTCACCAGCGCCGCGAGCGTGGCGACTTTCTCGAATACAAAGAGGTTTTTGGGCACGGACACTGGTACGGAACCCTGAAAGACGAAGTTAGCGCTGGCCTAAATGACGGCAAGTGGGTAATTTTGGAGATAGACGTTCAAGGCGCGATGGCGGTTTTGGATCACAATGAACTGGATCCGATTACGCTATTCATCCACCCGGGCTCTGTCGAAGAGCTGGAACGACGTCTTCGGTCGCGAGGCACTGAGTCCGAGCAAGCGATTACGCGGCGATTGGAAACCGCCGCCCAAGAAATGCAATACATCCATCGATATCAATACGAAATCATCAACGGCACTGTTCCTTCTGCGGTAGCAGAGATTTGCCAAATCCTGAGTGACAAAAAGGAAAATCATCAATGCTCGAAGAGCTAAAAGAAGAAGAAATCGTCAACAAGGTTGGCGGGCGATTCAAGCTAAGCACCTTGATCCAAAAGCGATTGGTACAGCTGAACCAAGGCAGCCGCGCACTTGTAAAGATTGACAACTACAACAAGATGTCAATCGTGTTGCAGGAAATCGTGCAAAACAAAATCATCCTGAACCTAGACAACGAAGTAGAAGCCGTCCAAGCACTTGACTTGAATGCAACGGTCGCTGCTGCCGAAGGTCCCGATATCGAAGCGGCTGACCTCTAGGTCTTAATCACGAGTGAAAAGATGAACGACAAGGGGCAAGCAATTGTGCTTGCCGTTGGCGGTGGAATCGCTGCCTACAAATCTGCGATTTTGTGCAGTCGCATGGTTCAGAACGGTCATGACGTCTCCGTGGTCATGACACACGCCTCCACTCAATTTGTGGGTGAAGCTACTTTCTCAGCACTTTCGGGCAAACCTGTCGCCACAAATCTTTTTGACAAACGTTTCCCACTTGGCTCGCACATTCAGCTAGCGAAAAACGCGTCTCTTTTGGTGGTAGCTCCCGCTACCGCCAATGTCCTGGCAAAGTTTGCTTGCGGGTTAGCCGATGATCTTCTTACTACGTTGTATTTGCAGGTCAGCTGCCCGGTACTGCTTGCGCCAGCAATGAGCTCCCAGATGTGGGAGAAGCCCTCGGTTAAACGGAACGTTCAACAGCTTGTCAAAGATGGCTGCACCTTGGTTGGCCCCGAAAGCGGCTGGTTAAGCTGTCGCCAAAAAGGAGACGGGCGAATGAGTGAACCAAGCACGATTTTAGCCGAAGCCGAAAAACTCGTTTCGTAAAACTATTCACTCGACGCAAACTGCACATGTCACTATTTGTCTTTGGTCATCGCAACCCAGACGCGGACGCTATCTGCAGTGCCATCGCCTACGCGAATTTCCTTCAGCAAACTCGGCGGCCGGACGCCATCGCCGCTTGTTGTGGTGCACCGAATTCGCGAACCGAGTTCGCGCTGAAAAAAGCTGGCTTGCCGCTACCACGCATCATCATGGATGTGCGGCCAGAAGTACGCGACGTTTGCAATCGTGATGTGCACGTTGCCAATCAATCCGAAGTTTTTTACGAAGTCTACGAAAAACTCGATGAGCACAAACTGCGCGCGATTCCTGTCGTTGATGACGAAGGGAAAATGGTTGGGATCGTTTCGCTGCTGAATCTAGTGGAATTGATTCTGCAAGGTGGTGTCGACCCGGTTCATTCACGCGAGATCCGCACCAAGCTCAGTAAGATCGGCGAAGTCCTCGAAGGCACCTTTCAGCATTCCGTGGATCTTGACCGCACCGAAGAATTGCTGGTGACCGTTGGCGCGATGAGCGCTGGCGGTTTTACTGCAAGGATGGATCAATTTCCCGCAGAAAAACTGCTGGTCGTAAGCGGCGATCGCCCAACGATCCAACTGCCAGCGATCGAGCGTGGTGTCCGATGTCTGGTTGTCACTGGCGGCTACCAGCTTTCCTCTGGACTGAAACAGCTAGCGGAAGCCAACGGGGTAACTGTCATTTGCAGCCCCTACGACACCGCAACAACGACAATGCGAATCAAAGCTTCGCGGCTGGTCGATGACGTCGTCCGGAGTTCCATTCAGACACTGCCAGCAAATATGCCGATTGAGGATGCGAGGCAGCAAATCGTACGCTCGTCACAAGTGATTTTTCCGGTTCTTGATGATCAGGAGTTGATCGGTGTGCTTAGTAAAAGCGACCTGATCAATCCGCCGCAGCATCAGTTGGTTTTGGTTGACCACAACGAAATCGCGCAGGCGGTAGAAGGAGCCGAAGACGCGGATATCATCGAAGTTCTTGATCACCATCGCGTGGGCGGATCACTCAAATCAACGCACCCAATTCGGTTCTACATGGAGCCAGTTGGATCAACGTGCACGATGGTAGCACGGATGTTCAACGAATCGACGATAAAACCGCATTCTAGCATCGCGCTTTGCATGGCAACCGGGATCATCAGTGACACATTGTTTCTGCGATCGCCAACGACAACGGACACGGATCGCGAAATGCTGGATTGGCTTCAGCAGTTCTGCAAAGTTGACTTGAAGCAATACGCTGACGAGTTCTTTCAGGTTGGTTCAGCGCTTCGAACTTGCACGCCGCAAGAAGTTGTCTGCGAAGACTGCAAAGAGTTTGACGAATCCGGCAGACGTTTTTCAATCTCACAGATCGAAGAGACCGGGTTTGAACTTTTCTGGGAACGCAAATCAGAACTCACTGCCGCGCTTTTACAGTATGCGACGGAGCAAAAACTCGAGTTCGCTGCTCTCCTGGTCACTGATATTACTACCGATGGGAGCCTTCTGCTGATGAGCGCGGAACCCGAGGGGTGGGAAGAAATCAATTTTCCAAACGTCGAAGACCGACTGTATCAGCTGGATGGAGTCGTCAGTCGAAAGAAACAATTGCTTCCACTGATCATTAGCCTGCTGGAATTCAGCCCCGTCAACGCCTAGTAGACGTTGGTCGAAAAACCGCGGAAGTCGTCTGATCTACTGAGCCGACGGCGCTAGCCGCGGGCCTGTGGTGACAACGCAACGTTCAAGGCCCGTCGCTAGCGCCAGCGGCTCACAAAAACATGACACCGTCGTCGACTTCCGGCACGATTTTCATTAGGTGTAAGCGAGCGACTTAGATAAGATACATTCGGATCTTGCAAAGCATCAAACAATGAAAATCGGACTTCTTGACACCACCATCATCGGCCAGCCAGGGAGCATGCGGCGCTATCGCGAGCAGCTTGAGGCATGCTTGCGAGACCATGGTGGCGGTTCGGTGGAAGTTTCAACCGAGTACTTGGGTTGCGAAAAACAGCAACTGGACAAAGTGCCAGCTAGAATTCGGATGTGGTGGCATCATCGTCATGTATGGTCGCGAGCACGAAAATCGAACTTGCAAGAATACGATGCCGTTCATCTTTTGGATGGAAGCTTTGGCTATGTCTGCAGCGCCGTCAAACATCCCAATGTCGTTTCCACAGTGCATGACGTGATTCCACGGCTGCAGATGGACGGTCAGTTCCCTGGCGCGCCGCCTGTCGGACGCGGTGCGCGCTGGTTGATCAATCGATCGCTTGCTGGAATTCAAAACGCTGTCCTTGCGGTTGCCGATAGCCAGTCGACAGCAGACGATCTAAAACAATTCGGCGTCTCACCTCGGCACGGAATCCAGGTTGTTCCGTTGGCCATTGAACCGGAATTGTTCACGATCGTTCCGGAGTCGTCGGCTGTCAAATTACCGACACAGCAGCCGTACCTTTTGCATTTAGGAAACAACGGTTTTTACAAAAACCGAATTGGCGCCATCGAAGTAATGGGCCGGTTGGCTGAAACCACGCAGCTGCACTTGGTCATGGCAGGGCCGCCTGTTACCGGCACGCTCCAGTCGCTGATCGAACAGTTTAACATGGGAAAACGGGTTCATTTTTGTGATTTTCCTTCGCAAACAGAACTCGCATCGCTTTACCAAAACGCGTCTTCATTGATTTTCCCAAGTCTGTACGAGGGGTTTGGCTGGCCGCCTTTGGAAGCAATGGCGGCTGGTTGCCCCGTTGTCTGCAGCGATGCCGGATCGTTGCCCGAAGTCGCCGGCGACGCTGGGGTCGTTGTGCCTTCGACTGACTACGATGCAATGGCGGAAGCTTGTCGGCGCATCGCGGAGGATGGTAAATTCCGGGCTGAATTGATCGAGCGTGGGCAACGACAGATCGAAAAATTCAGCACTCAGCTCTTGGCGGAGAAAATGCTGGATGCCTATCAACTAGCGACAAAACATTGACCAACAGCAACGAACCAACCAGCCTTGATACTTCGCGAGAGGCTTGCCCATCGCCCCATTCGTTGGGGAACAAGATTGGTCGCGTTCTGTGGGGCATCGCCTGGTGGGGCGTGTTTCGCATTTCACCACGGCCATTATTCAAATGGCGTGTGTTCGTTTTGAAGTGCTTTCGTGCTGATGTTGACTGGAATTCGCGAATTGATCCCAACGTACGGATCTGGGCGCCTTGGAATTTGGTGATTGGCAAAGACGCGTCGATGGGTCACCATGTCGATTGCTACAACGTTGCCAAAATCACAATTGGTGATCAAGCAACGGTTTCGCAATACTCGTTTCTGTGTTCTGCTAGCCACGACATCACCGATCCAGCGATGACGCTCACATCAAGCCCGATCACGATCGAGTCGAACGCTTGGGTTTGCGCAAAAGTGTTTGTTGGACCAGGGATTACAATCCACGAGGGTGCAGTCGCCGGAGCGTGTGCGGTCGTGACGAAAGACGTGAGTGCGTGGTCGGTGGTCGCGGGCAACCCAGCTAAAGTCATTCGACAGCGGGCGATTAGGGCAAATTAGAACGGAACACCGTAACACCAACATGACAGTGCCAATCTCTGCCGTGATCCTGACTCGTAACGAGGCAGAGAATATCGTGCGCTGCCTGCAGTCATTGGATTGGGTAGACGAGATTTTGGTGGTTGATGATGGATCGACCGACGATACCGTCTCTCTGGCGAAAGCTAGCGGTGCAAGAGTCGTTGATCATGCCTTTGAATCGTTTGCAAAACAGCGAAACTGGGCATTGAACGAAGGCCAGCTACGGAACGAATGGGTACTGATGCTGGATGCCGACGAAACCAGCGATGATGACTTTGCAGCGGCAGTACAAGCGGCGACGCTGAATGCGGATCAAGACGTCGTGGCATTTCGCACATGCCGAAAAACAATGCTTTGCGGGACTTGGCTCAAACACAGCGACAGTTTTCCTGTTTGGATCATGCGGCTGGTCAGAAAGGGGCAGGCGCAATTTGTAGACAGTGGTCACGGCGAAATCCCGGTGCCACCGGTTGATGGAAAAATCGGCACAATTCCTACCCCCTTCATTCACTACCCATTTAGCCGCGGCCTGAATGATTGGTGGCAACGGCATATTCGGTACGCCGAAAAGGAAGCCAGGAAAGAAATCGAACAAGCAAAGGGGACGTCTGGACTTGGTGTGTTTAGTCTAAATCGTAGCCATCGTCGTGCCGCTTTGAGGCAATTATCGCGGTCCATGCCAGCCCGTGGCGTCTTGCGTTTTTTGTACCAATACGTTGTCAAACTTGGATTCATGGACGGCAAAGCGGGGCTGCAGTTTTGCCGTTTGATGGCACAGTACGAACAAATGATCGTGATCAAGAGTTGGGAATTGCAGGCTAAAAACGACGAAATGAAAACAACATCACAGCCAGCAGACCAGATCAACAGGAGCCCCGAAACGAAATGATGATGGTGTATCTTTTTGCGGTAGGCCTTGGCAGCGTGATTGCGTTGTCCGACTGGCGCATGGGATTAGCCGTCGCGATCATTTTGGATTGCGTTCGCGATCCAATCCGCAAGATGTTGCCCGGTGAACCCACGCTCGTCAGTTTCGTCATTTGCTTGATCTGGGGTGCTGCCTTCGTCCGTGTCTTTTTCGGTGGCGATCGAACGCTGATGTTTGTTCGCAGTCGTTTTCCTTGGATTCAAAAATCCATGGTTCTGGTGGTCATTGGGCTGATCCCCGGTGCGATGCTATCGATCATTCTGTATCAAAACGGTTTCTTGTTGGCAGGTTTAGGATCTGCATCCTACGCCGCACCGCTGATTGGGCTGGCACTGGGCGCTGCGTTTGTGTCCGACCCAAAACGACTGAATCAGTTGATGAAGTTGTATGTCATTGTCAACTCGATTGCGCTAACAGGGTGCTTGGCGGAATGGAACGGATGGGATTGGCCAGCGCTTGGCGGCATGGAAGGCTTCAACTGGATTCGCTACATCGAAGATGGTCAAGTTAATTTGATTTCTGGCTTTTTTAGAAGCCCTGACATGGCAGGTTTTCACGCCGCCAATGCAATGATGATCTCAGCCATGTTGATCCTCCGAACCTTGGACATGAAACGCAAACTGAAGGTCAGCCCGCTTTGGGTGTCAGCTTTGGTCTGGTGCTCGATTCCATTGATCCTTTGCGGTCGCAGAAAAATGATGATCATTCCCGTCGTTTTTGTTGTTGCCTACTTGCTTTACCTGCAACTGGCGACCAGTCGGAAGGTTGGCCCCATTGTTGGATTCATGTTTGTAATCACACTGATGACCGGGTTAGTATTGTCGATTTGGCGCGACGAAGATTCTCTGCAAAACCACCAAGCCTATGTCGGAACAACCGTCACTGACGCGGTTCCTAGGTTACAAGACAATGTCATTGGCGGTGTTGCGACAACCCTCAGGCAATCCGGCATGTTCGGTTCTGGCCTCGGCGTAGCGACTCAAGGTGCCCAGCACCTTGCACCATCGGCCCGGCGGAAAAGTAGAGCTTGGCAGGAAGATGGTGTCAGTCGACTGTTCAAAGAACTTGGCGTGCCTGGTGTTTTGTTCATCATGTTCGCCGCTTTCATCCTTAGCACCAATTGCTTAAAAGCGATCAAGGCTCAGCAGTATGTTCAATTACAAGACGTCCAAGCCGCGGCGTTTTCTATTGTCATGGGAAATGGAGCGTCTTTTGTGATTTCCCATCAGCACTTCAGTGGTGACCCAGCGAATGCGCTTTGGGTGCTGCTCTTTGGAGGAGTGTTCGTAGGAACACTTGCGATGGGAGTCGCGACGAAGCGGAAAGCAATGCCAACCACGTCCGTGCACCGGCAACCTGCAAAATTAGCGCGCGGGATTTGACAATTCGGATAAAACCGAAATGATCCACTTGAGTACAATCAAACCACCAATCAGAGTGTCAGTTTTCAACTACTAGTTTTATGCAACGTTATGGATTCACTCCTTAAAAATCGATGGATTCCAGCCATCCTATTTCTGATCGGATTTGCGTACTTTTTGTACAGTCATACGATTGGGCTACTGAATAAAACTCATTATCAGTTTCTGTACCTACTACCGGTACTGGTGTGGATGCTGGTCATTGCGCGTGACATTCCAGCGCAGGTGAACCGTGTTCGATCCCGTGACACTTGGCTTGGTTTGTTCATTGTTGCCCTTTCGTGGTTGGGATTGGGCACTGCCACGTATCTTTGGTCACCTTGGATAGCCGCTGTTTCGTGCCTAATAGGAGCACTGGGGCTGATTTTAAGCATCTGGGGTTGGAGCGGTATCCAGCAGTGGTTTCCACTATGGATTTTCATGTGGGTCATTATTCCGTTGCCATTTGGAATGGACGAAAACCTGATCGTTAGCTTGCGTGGCGTCACCACCCGATTGTCTAGCACACTGCTGGATCAGATTGGAATTTTGCACAACTCCTACGCAAATGTGATTGAACTTCCTGGTAAAAAACTCTTCATTGCTGATGCTTGCAGTGGCATCCATTCGCTGTACGTTTTGTTCGCGGCAGCATTGTTTTTGATTGCTCTGCTACGTCGTTCCTTGGTGCATTCGATTCTTCTTTTGGCAATGACGTTTTGCGTAGTGATCGCAGAAAACGTCTGTAGAATCACAAGCGTTGCCATTCTGTGGCGATCAGGCCGTGACTTCAGCATGGGAACAAGACACGAGTTCCTGGGATTCGCGTTGTTCTGTTTGTCAGTTGTCGTGATCGCGTCGCTGGATCAGTTCCTGTACTTCTTTTTTGGTGGCAACAAATTTTCTGTACTGCAGTGGATTTATCAAAAGCTGTCCGGCAAAAAAGTCAGGTCTGAAGCAGAGGCGACAACAGAAATTCGGCCACTGAAACCGGCCGTGCCAATTTTGTGTGCTTGCTTTGTTCCGCTGCTGCTTGTCAGTTTTGTGGCTGCACCGGCCGCGACGCCCAAATTAGAAGAGTCCACTTGGGACGATTTTGATTTGCCTGGCATATCAAAAGAACTTCTGCCCGAGAAACTAGGGGACTTCGCCATGACAGGATATAAAACGGTGTCTCGCGTACCTGGTGATCCACTTGGTCAACAAAGTCACCAGTGGACTTATCAAGACGATATCAATGCGATCGCAACGGTCGTATCCGTCGATTATCCGTACGGTGGTGTTCATGATCTATGCGTCTGTTACGAATCCATCGGCTGGACAGTATCCGGCCAAGCAATGGGCAAGATTGACCAGGATGCCGACCCAGTGGAGGCTGATGAAGATGGAATTCCAATTGCGAGCGGGAACCTGAGTCGGTTTCGATACGGCCACGGATACCTGCTGTTCAGCATGATCGACCAAGTCGGCAACACGTCAGCCATTATCAAAGAACTGGTTGCCGAAGACGCTGCCACACAGGCTGCCAACCGATTCCGCAATCAAACATTGCAATCAGCAGATCAGCGTGTGCCGCCATATGTTCAATTTCAATTGTTCGCTCGCAGCCCTGCGGAATTGTCAGCAGACCAGAAGCAAGAATTGACAAAGCTGTTTGTAAAAGCGAGAGCTGAGCTGGTAAAGCACGTTCCTCAAACGACACAAAAAGACAACTGATACACGGCAATTTTGAAGATCGATGGCAAAGAAAATACGATTCATACGGCGATTTAATGAAGGCTTCTCGAAGCGTTTTGGGAGAGCATCCCGCTTCCTGAAGGTCCCAGGCCGCTGGCTAACCAAATTCAAAACTAGCGTCACTGCCTTTGGCAATTGGTGGCGAAGTCGTGAACTCAAGCGATTGCTCATTGGAATACCAGGGTTGATGGTTTTGCTTGGTGGTGTCTACGTGATCTTTTGTGATCAAACTGCTTCCGACACCAAGCGTGCCGAAGACTATCTGAAAGAAGGGCGAAAAGCCTACAACCGCGAGCAATGGGAAGTATCCAAGATGCTGCTCAGTCGAGCGGTGGATTTGGGTGTTGACGATCCCAATACTCGTTTCATGTTGGCCAAAGCGAGCCAAGAAAACAAAGACTATCCACGTATGGTCGCGCTGCTGAATGAACTGGCGCCAATAAATTCGGCCGTCTATGGTCCTGCCCATGTATGGCAAGCAGTCCAGGTACTTGGCAAGGGAAAGGTAAGCAAGGCTGATGCAAGAGTTGCCAAAAAGCACTTGATTCACTCGATCAATTTAGAGCCACAAAATCGAACGGCCAATGCACTTTTGGGCGACTTGTACTTTCAAGAATCTGACTGGGAGTCAGCTGCCGCTCACCTTGAGATCGCTCGTCCCTACACTGCTCGGCAAAACATCTTGTTGGCCAGATCGCTCTTCAATACGTCGCGAAAGGAAGCCGCCGTCTTGGCAGCCGCCAAAGGAGAGCAGTTGGCGATTGAAGAAACGCGCGCCAACCCCGATAGCGATGCTGTATGGCTAGTACTTTCGGATGCTTTGATCATGCAAGAAAAGTTCCAGGAAGCCAGCGAGGTTATCGCAAAGAGGATTCAACCACTCGAGCCAGCCTTTACGCTCCGGCAACAACTTGCCAATGTCTTTTTCAGCTGGTCTGAATCCATTGCGGAAAAAAACAAGGAAAACATTTCGGCTGTGGACTACGAACGGTTCCAGCTATTGGCTCGAGCACTGAAGCAGTCTCCACAAGATTTGTTGATCTATGATCGCATGATGGCAATTCTGCTTCGCCAAGGAGATCAATCGGGGCAAGCTCGTAAACTCCTTTTGCGGCACATTGCTGAAGGTGTCGTGCCGGGTGTAAGTCACTTGATGCTGGGGACGGTTTTTCAAGAAGAAGGGAAACCAAAGGAAGCTGAGTTTCATCTCTCGGAAGCGATGAAGATTGTGCCCAACGCACCAATCGTTTTGAACAACGTAGCCGTCCACTTGGCAACGCGAACGCCCCCCAAATTGGATCGCGCATTAGAAATCATGAACCGGGTGGTGCAGGATCACCCCGAGCCAGCGGCGTTTAGAGAGACTCGCGGCGAGATCCTTGTGCAACTCAAGCGTTTTGAGGAAGCGTTGGTCGATTTAAAGATCGCCCTTCCCTCCTATCGAGACTACAAACCCATCCACATCGCACTTCAAGAAGTCTATGTTGGGCTGGGTATTCCCGATCTTGCTGCCGAACACGGAATCATCGCTGCGGGACTTTGAAACCACGTGTACAAAAAGCCAATCGATTTATAGAAAAAATCGTGTTTTTTTGACTACAGGCTATTGAACCCCCCCGATATCCGTAGTAACTTACTAATCCTCATTACCACTACAGATTCTCAACGAGATACAGAGACCAAAGCTCATGCGTATTTTTAGCGTTATCGCCGCTCTTGCCCTCACAGGCTTGATGGCATCCACCTCCTCTGCAGTATTGATTACCGGCCTCAACGCCGTTGCAAGTACCGCAGAAGGTCCCGTTTACACTGTGAACAGCATCAATGTTGTTACGAATGCAGAAAACAATGCAAATGGAGCGGATGCTCCTGTCAACACAATTGTGGTTGACATCAACATTCACCAAAAACACGTTCCATTCAATCTCGTGTTTGACGTGATTGAAGACGGCTCGGGCCCAGGTGGTGCGCCAGCTCCTGCGAACACTACTGAGTATTTGCTGACAGTTGTGTTAACAAACCAATTGACGGGTGGCAGCCCTGGATCAGCTATCAATGGCTTTGACATCGCAACCAGCATCTCTGGTGCCAACTTGGCGATTTCCAGCCCAACTGACCCTCCAGCGCCAGCCAGTAGTTTTTCAATCTTGAACCCTAACCTTGGTCCGGGGCAGCCATTCCGCTTTGGCGGACTCAATGGCGGCGGAAGTGGACAGATCACCGCTGGTCAAACAGCGA
>CAYNNP010000067.1:0-26362 GCA_964398215.1 uncultured Pirellulaceae bacterium
CGAAAGTCTTGATGACTTTCGCTACGGCCTTCAATCAAGGTCAACGTCTGCAGCACTGGCCGAAGTTACTGGTAGATGAATTCGATTGGTGCGTCGATGTCAGGATGCAGACTCTTGTGGACAGGGCACTTGCCTGCAGCGGTTTCCAATCGCTCGCGCATCGCGGCATCAGCTACTCGATCGGGCGGAATCGTAACGACGGTCTTCAGTCCTCCGATTCGACGAACCGGCGACGTCACCATTTCTTTGGTCACATGCACGGTGCTGCCAGTCAAGTCGATTTCATGACGCTCAGAAACCAGTCCCAATATCGTCAAGACACAGGTTCCCAAAGCCGTAGCAACGAGATCCGTTGGCGAAAACGACTCGCCTTTACCGCCGTTGTCGGTCGGCGCGTCGGTGGTTAATTTTGCTTGACTTGGTCCATGAGTCGCAACAACTCCCAATTGACCAACGTACTGGCCTGTGATTTCAACACCCATCCTGTTCCTCTTTCAATTTCAATGCGTTCACTCTCAATGGAAAGCCGGCTAAGTTCCACGACGATTCCCGAACCAGCGAATCTGCATTCGGTCGCAGTAATGAAAACCGTTTGACTCAGCCCATGGTTTTAACCACACACTTGCTTTATCCATCGCCTCGATTGTACTGCCTTGTGGCATGATCCAAACATCCGTCGGTTGAATCTTTAGTTGGTCCACCACCTGCAAAGTTTCCGTGTAATCATTGGTAGAATCGACAACGAATTTGATTTGAAACTCAGGAGACCGGTCAATCAGCGAAAGCATCGTTGCGATTGGCATCCGGCGCTGCTCATGCAACACACTCCACTTGGGGTGTTCGACTGGATCCGGCGTGCTGGACCGAAACTTGGGACTAATCGACATCAGGTCGCACTCGATATTTCGGTCGACCGTACCAGCGGTTTCAATCGTCACGTGCAAACCAACTTGCCGCATCGCTTTGGCCAAAGCAACCGATTCCGGCGGCAGCATTGGTTCACCGCCAGTCAGCACGACGTGAGAAAGCCCCGTTTTTTGTGCAGCATCCACCAGCGACTGGATCGTGCGGTGTTCTCCCACGGGTTTCCACGACGCATAAGGCGTGTCACAGAACCAACAACGGAGATTACAACCACTTAGACGAACAAAGAACGTCTCAATTCCCGTCAAAATCCCTTCACCCTGGCGACTGACAAACGTTTCAGATGTTCGTAGCGTCCCCCTGTTCGCGGCAGGCGACGCATGCGAAAATTCAGATTCACCAGACGGAGATAACAATTGAGCGACTCAGATAACTTTCGTGAGATCCTGGAAGTCTTTGACAACCCGAACCCATCTCGCAATTATACGATTGAACATCATTGCCCCGAGTTTACATCGGTGTGCCCCAAAACGGGACAACCAGACTACGGCAAAATCGTATTCACTTACATTCCAGACAAAGTCTGTGTGGAATTAAAGAGCTTGAAATTCTACCTGCAAGCATACCGTAACGAAGGCATCTTTTACGAGGCGGTTACAAACCGCATCATGGATGACTTCGTTGCGGTAACGAAACCACGCAAAGCAACCGTGGAAAGCATATGGACTCCGCGCGGCGGGCTGAACAGCAATGTTCTCATCCATTACCCAGACGAAAACCAATCGTAACCGTGCTACGCGCACGCGTACTTTATAAACGTAGCAGCCTAAACCATCTCAGCAATCACAAAGACTAAGAAATCGAAAATGACTACTCCAGTACTTCTGAGCGGATTTGCAGACGAAGCCGCCAACGAAAAACAAGCTGTCCAACAGTACTCCGCGTTTGCGGCACTTGGCCTAAAGTACTATTCGATTCGTTTTATTGATGCCGGCAACGGAATCAAAAACGTCATGGGGCTGGACGAATCGGAAATCGAGCACTTGGTAAAAATGCAAGCGGACTATGGGCTGAAAGTCAGCAGCATTGGATCCCCGATTGGCAAAGTAAAACTACAAGACGTCGATGATGGAACCAGCAACAAGTTCATTCCGTTCGATCAATACCTAGCAGAAGACGTCGTGATCGCTTGCGACCGCGCCGAGGCTTTTGGCGCAAAACTGATTCGTGGATTTTCTTTCTATCACCCCAAGGGCACGGCTGCTGCGGATCATGTAGACCAAGTCGCCGATCAACTTGGGCAAATCGCCGAGGTTTGCGACAAGCGTGGTTTGACATTCGGCTTGGAAGTCGAAGCGAATTTGGTTGGCCAGACTGGCGATCTACTAAAGACCCTAGCGGAAAAAGTAGACCACCCCGCGATGCTGACAATCTTTGACGGTGCCAACATTGTGACCCAAGGATTCACGGCCGACGAAACCTTTGCTCAGTATCTGGCCATGAAACCAAGTCTTGGTTGGGTTCACGTCAAAGATTATCACGATCCTTCGCCGACTGGACGCATCGAACACGTTGACGAAGCGAGCCTGGAAAACTTCGTTCCTGCCGACATCGGTGACTGCGGACACGAAGCGATTTTCCGCGACATGAAAGATGCGTTGCCTACGATTCACGAGCGAGCGGTCGCTCGGGGCGCCGACGGCGTATTCTTTGATATGGAACCGCATGTAAAAGGCGGCGGCCAGTTTGGTGGCTTTAGTGGCCCCGACGGATTCGGCATTGCACTCCGCGGCCTCTGCCGAGTGCTCGATTACGTCGGAATCCCCTACGACCTACGAAGCTTTTCCGACATTTAAGGCGAGCAGGAGACTACCTGTCGAGAAAGATCGACGGTGTCAAACGCTCACGCCTCCAATGATCGCCTTGTCCATCCATGATAGCTGAGCTTTGCCCTGTACTTGAGGGTACAGGTCGGTTGGGTCTGTGCGTTTGATGGTGTGGATAGATTTTGCTTGTGAAGTAGAATGCTCTTTTCTAATTAGAGCCGCTTGCCGGCGTGTTTTCGTCGGACATGATCAATGAACCCTGAACTTCTACTTTCCTTGCCGCCCAGAATGTGCGAGCAAATTGCGGAATGTGAATCGGCGATCGCCAAGGAAGCCTTCTTTGCACATGATCCTGTTGATTCGCAACTTGGGTCGGGTGGCGGCACCGCCTATTTGTTGCAACAAGCGTGGTTGAGCTTTCAGCGGCAAGAAAACTCCGACGTGTCCTTGAGCGATTGGCTGGATTCTCGGCAACGAATCGTGATTCATGGCGGTGGCGAAAGTCGCAGGTTGCCTGCTTATGCGGCGGCCAGCAAACTCTTCATTCCAATTCCGACACTACGCTGGTCGCGAGGGCAACGACTGGGACAAACGCTGTTGAGCTTGAACCGGCCTTTTCTGGATACGGCTTTGGATGCGGCAGGTCAAAACCCGCGAGTGATGATCGCCAGCGGTGACGTACTGTTGCGATCGCGTCAGCTAAAAAAACCACTGCCGAATGCCGACGTTGTATTGCTGGGCATGTGGACTTCGCCCGAAGTCGCCCGCAACTATGGCGTCATGTTCGTTGACCGTAACGATCCACAACAATTGCAGGCCTTTCTGCAAAAACCGAATGTGGACGAAATCCGTGAGCGATCGCGCGACACGGCTTTTATGGTTGACATCGGTGTCTGGATGCTTAGCGAGCGCGCCGTTGCCTGCTTGATGAAGAAATGCGGTTGGGATGAATCGCGATCGCAATTCCAAAACGAGATCCCTGAAAACTACGACCTGTACGGCGAGTGGGCGTTGCACTTGGGCAGCGACACGGACCAGCCAGATGACGACTTGTCACAGCTGACTGTCGCAGTTGCTCCCGTCAACGACGGCGAATTCTATCACTTCGGTAAATCGTGCGATGTAATCGATTCAATGTATCAGCTGCAAACGCTTGTGAACGACCAAGCGGCCTTGGGTGCGGTGCCTTCGTTGGCCCAGCCAAAACAGTTCATTCAAGATGCGTATTTCGGAGCGCCCGTTCGCCGTGAAGAAAACGAATTGCTTTGGGTTGAAAATAGTTTTATCCCTTCGACTTGGAAAATTCGTCGTCGCCACATGCTGACTGGGATTCCAAAAAATGATTGGCAGATTGATTTGCCGGAAGGCGTTTGTGTGGACTTCGTACCGATCGGCGAAACAGCCTATGCTATCCGGACCTACGGTTTCCAAGCGGCGTTTCGAGGCCCGATAGGCGACGACGCGACGCAGTGGATGCACCAAAGTGCGATGAACTGGTTCAAACATCGTGGCATCTCGCTTCAGCAAGCCGGTATCGACAGCGATTGTGATCTGCAGCAGGCTCCGATCTTTCCCGTTGTCGATCAAGCTGATTTGTCGGGCGAATTTCTTCAATGGATTTGCGACCGTCCGCACGCCGAGACCACAAATGATCCAACAACGCAGGCCACTGACAAACAGCATCAAGATCGTTGGCTTCAACAACCACGAGTCTCTGCGCGGGAGATCGCTCGTTCGGCCAACCTGACGCGGGTCTACGCCCAACGTAACGAATTGCGAAAGTCGGTATTGCCGATCATGGCGAATCACGCCAGGAAAAGTGTTTTCTACAACTTGGATTTGGCTAGCACGGCCAAGACGTATGCCCAATCCGATGCGTTGGTTCCCGATGAGTGTGATGTGGCTGACGACCTGATGATCGCCGTGCATAACCGAATGTTTCGTAGCGAAGTTCTAAAGAACCGGGAGGACAAGAACTGGCAGGCGGAAGAGGAGAAGAGTTTTCGCTTGCTAGAAAAGGCGATCGTTACACCTTACCTTCGCGAACAGGTCATCCCAGAATTCACTTTAGCCGCAGATCAAATTGTTTGGGGTCGCGCACCAGCTCGCGTTGACCTTGCCGGTGGATGGACCGACACGCCGCCTTACTGCATTGAGCATGGCGGTAGTGTCGTCAACGTCGCGTTGGACTTGAACGGCCAGCCTCCCATCCAAGTCTTTGCACGACGTTCCAAGGAGCGAACGATTACGCTCCGCTCGATCGACCTGGGGCTGGGAGAAGTCCTTTCTACCTACGATGAAATCGGCGCCTATCGAGGTGTCGGCGGTGGATTTTCTGTCGCCAAAGCCGCGTTGGCGATGTGCGGCTTTCATCCCGAATTCAATGGTGATGCATTTCCAACACTTGAAAAACAACTGAATGCATTTGGCGGCGGAATCGAACTATCGATGCTCGCGGCGATTCCTAAAGGTTCTGGATTAGGAACCAGCAGTATTCTGTCCGGCGCTGTTCTAGGGACGCTAAACGAAATTGGTAATCTTGGCTGGGATGTTCTCGCATTAGCCGAACGCGTCAGTGCGGTGGAACAGATGCTTGGCAGCGGCGGCGGCTGGCAGGATCAGTACGGTGGGTTGCTGCGTGGTGCCAAGATGATCCAGACCAGGCGCGGTATGCGTCAACTTGCTTCGGTACGCTGGTTGCCTGCGGAGTTCTTTACGCAGCCAGAATTGAATGATCGCTCGCTGTTGTATTTCACGGGCATCACGCGAGTTGCCCATGATGTACTCGGTGAAATCGTCCGCGGCATGTTTTTGAATGACCCGCAGCGGTTATCCATCCTGGATTCAATCGGCGAAAACAGTGCGGATTGTTTCGACGCCGTACAGCGTTCCGACATCGAAGCCTACACTCGCACCATTGCCAGAAGCTGGTCACTGAACCAACAACTTGATGTTGGCACCAATCCGCCAGAAATCCAAGCGTTGATGCAGCGCATTGAGCCCTATCTGTCCAGCTTTAAACTCTCCGGCGCTGGCGGTGGTGGCTTCCTTTACATGATTGCCAAGGATGTCCAGCAAGCCCAGCTACTCCGCCGCGAACTCGACAACAACCCACCGAACCCTCTTGCCCGTTTCGTAAAGATGTCGCTTTCATCAACTGGATTGCGAATCACGAAAAGTTAGCGGATTGGTGATTCAGTAAAGCGACTTTAAAAATCAACCAGTCGGTCTAAATAGAAACAGAATCAAAACAAAAAACGCCAGGATCAGCAAAAACAAAGAACCGACTGAAAACCCAGCGATCAATTTGGTTCGAGCTGAAACGAATTTCATCTGAATTTGTGTCCTTGGTGGCTCCAGCAAAACGGGATACTTTGTTTTGAACTTGTTCCATTGCATCAATCGAACGCCATACCAAGCGGGCACAAACAAAGCGCCGAAAGCCGAACATAAGAAACACAAAATGAGCGCCAACCAAAACTGATCCGCGTCCTTGGTAATTGCCCACAATTTCTTTAAATCGCTAGCTTCTATTCCCAGTTCATGTTCTGGGTCACTGACAGTGCCGACCTGAATCGGTGAGGCGTACGGATTTGTTTCAGACATTGCAAATTTGAACTATGGCAACATGAGTTATTGATGGCGTTCAGCAGGGTGCCTTTTTCAACGCCGAGACCTTTCTCGCGAACTTGAAACGCTAAACTGAAAGTCTTGGCGGCGGTAAATGCATACACCGTCAGCAAGACAAATGTGGTAGAGCGCAAAGCCTTTGATATTGCATGTACCCGCGTCTCTTTTAACGGCGACATCAAACTCCAGGCGACGCTTTTCAACCGAAGCCGGGCTTTCAGGATTGGCCAGTTCGTTGGTCGATGCCGAGATCGCGGCTTCATCCGACTCGATCCATATCTCCAGGGGCGCAGCCTCATTGTTCCACTTTGCTTTGGAAGGATCGTTCAGCGTGAGGGTAAAGTGCACGGTGCCAGATTTACCTGGCTTGATGAACGAAGGCACCACGGTCTGCTGGATGGTTACATGCTCTGCCAAGTCTCGCGTGATCTTCCCATCACGATCGGGCGAGGTCTTTGATCCCGCCGATGGCAGCTTTGATCGCCCCGCTAGCTCGGATCGCGTAAGCGGAACGGTTAATTCAACAGGCGTTTCGCCACGAGCGGTAATTTCCTTTTTCGCTTGGTCAACCCAATCGTAAAACGGATACGGTTTCTGCAATCTTGGACCATACTGTTCGATGCGGCGTCGCCAAATGTACTGGTTGGGATTCGATGCAAGCGCCAACGTCCAGTACTTGGATGCCGCATCAAAATCTGCGTCCGCGTAAGAAAATTCGTCGTAGCGCATGCGATAGGCTACTCCAAGCCGAAAGGCAACCGCACCGTTGCTGGGGTTCATTTTCAGGGCCGCGGTGTACTGTTCAATCGCGGCATCGATTCCCGCCCTGCGATCCTTGCTGAAAAGAAGCTGTTGGTCACCAGGTTGCGAAGGCGTTGCTTCTACTGCGGCCGGCGAATCATTCTCAGCAACTTTTTGCCCCACAAACTTTGCCAGATCGTTTGGCCTCATGCTCGTTTTACGAACGACCCCGTTTTCGTCGATGCCCACAAACAACGGAACGCCAGTCATTCCAAGCTTTGTGAACGGATCTTGTGCGATTGGGAAATCGTACTGTTTCCATTGTTTGTACAGTCGTGTTCTCTCGGCATGTTGCTCTTGAACAACCCCGACAACAGCCAGCGAATCAGAGTTCAGCTTTTGGATTTGTTCGTGCCACACGGGCACGATTCGTCGGCAGCCCGCTCACCAACTGGCAAAGTGCATCAGGATGACTTTCTTACCGCGAAAGTCAGACAGTTTGATCGCTGCACCGTCTTCGATAGACGGCAAGACAAAATCAGGATGCACCTGCCCAACCCTGGGAGTGTACCTGGTTGCTTGAGCACAACTGATGCTGGCACCAATCGTGAGAGTCCCGATCAGAATGAGTGTGACGCGAAGCATTATGGTTAGCCGTTGGTTGATTGAATAAGTTGACAAACTTTGCCGAACACGACGACAGCAAAGCAACAATCATATCATACACAGGGTACCAAACGCAGCGAACGGCCCGGCAATGACAGGGCAAAGAGTTGTTTCAAGCCGAGATGCCTGAAGAAATGGTAACCCGACGCGTTAGTTTTGGAGTTGCGCTCTCTCAGGTCAGGCATTGGTTTTTGGTAACCCGACGCGTGAGCGAGGGACCGAGTCAAGATTGATTGTCTCTCGCTCACGTTTCGGGTTACCAAAAGAGCGCAGGATCAAAAACTGATTTGCCCTGCCGGCAATGAATTAGCCTCGGAGCCGGAACGCGTCGGCCATCAAAAACTAGAACACCCAGTGAACGCCTCCGACCAACAGGTTCACGCTTGAACGGGCGTTGTGTTGTCCTTGGTAACCAATCGATAGGTTTCCGCCTAAAACAGCGCCCAGGTCCAACTGGGCGCGGACCATCAGCCAATCGATTCCTGGCCGAGCAGATTCGGTCGTAAAACCGTGCGCGGCAGTGTTGGAAATAAACGACTGGATCGTATCAGATTCTTCTTGGAATTCGTGCAACCAACCAAGGCGTAGTCGAGCACTGGCGACGTCGCTTTCCCCAATCAACGTGAATCCCAGCACGCTGCGAATGGAGCTGCCAGAGTGCCCAGGAACACGTAGGGCAAACTCACTTCCACCGGTTTCAGCCAAGTCGTTCAAACTCACATGAGTTCCATGCAACGACACATACGGTGCAAAGAAAGGTACAGGCCGCGCTCCGATCTCCAAATAGCCAAAGCCTGATGAGCCTGAAAAGTCGCTCGCCGCCGATGCAGGTCCTTCCAGTAGACTCAGTGAGCGAAAAGCTTCGTACTCTTGCGCTCCGCCGCCAAACGCGAACACACCGTAGGCGACTTCTGTTTGAAATTGCAGCATCGCACCCAATCGGTAGGATTCGATGTCAGCGTTCTGGTCGGCACCGTCCAGTTCAAGATCGCCGGACGAAAGATGAGCGAATAAGAATGCCGAGACGACGCCGACATCAGCACCCAAGCCAAGCTCGACTCCTTGAGCGTCGTATTCATATCCATTTGTACCGCGATCATCAGTATCGACTTCTCCTCTGAACCCGTAGGCTCGAATCCAAGGGACAATGCCTCGATTGTTGCCTTGGGAGTAGCGCTGAAGTACAACGCGGTCACGCACGGATTCGAGGTTGTTTTGAATATGGTTTACTTCAGCGCCAAGCAAAGTCGGATAGAGAGTGCCAGAGACTTGTGCAATCGCTGCAGCCGCTTGAGCTTGCGAACCGTTCGTCAGCCGTACAATCCCAGGCGACGTGGAGTGTACGAGCCTAAGCTGGTCCAGCATCATTGCCGCAGAATGATTGTTGCTGCCGGTAACAATGGAATCGAAGGTGACACCGTTGGAACGAATGATCAATCCAAAATCATCCGCACCCAATGACGTGTCCTGAACTGCTTGCAGAAATCCACTGAGTGGTAAATTGAAGATAGCGTTTGCGTTGGTAAACGAACCTACTAATGGATTGTCACTGTCGATCAGCAAGAATCTTTGGTTAGGAATGAACTGATTGCCAACGAAATTTGGCGTCAAGGTCGCTCCGGTCAGGTCCGCCGTTCCAGTCACCGTTAACAGATCAGAGAATCGTCCCGCTGTGGTCGCTGACACATCGAACCGGCCTTCTGCACCGCTCAGGTCCAAATCGCCATCGACATTCAATGTGTAAACCGAATTTGGTCCTGGACTCTCGCCGGGCGAAATTACGTGCGGAACCGTTAGGTTGCCAGTGAATGTACCGGACCCAAAAACAACGGTGTCGGGACCAGCAATCACATCAGCTGATGTCGATGGAGCGCCACCATCAACAATGGACAGCCTGGTTGGATCAACAAAATCACCATTCAAGGCCAGCCCATTGAATGAGTTTCGATCAATCGACACCGAACTGCCTCGGTTAAAGAACGAAATATCGTTCGCAATAACCGGTAGGTCGCTGGCCAACGTGATGACCGATGGCGTCGCCAAGTTGAATACGATTCGGTCGCCCGTCGCGGCGTTTGTCAACGCTTCACGTAAAGTCCCAGCCCCCGCATCCGCCGAGGAAGTGACTTGAATATCGACAGACCAGCAAATGGATGGGCTAAGTACCAGCAGCAAAAATGCTAGCTGGAGCCGCGAATGAATGCACAAATACCGAACGGCTCGTCTCATTTCAGTTTCCTTAAACGAATGCACGGGGATATGTACATCCGTTTAACTGTTGCCGTTTGTACAGCACAATACTGAACTTCGATCGTTCCTAGAAAACCATGGTTGCAGAAAGTTTCACGGCGCCAAACGGCGCAGGTACCAGAGAGCTAACACGTGCTGTGTTGTCTCACAAACATCCTCGACCAATGCCTGCCAATCGAAACTATTGCAGCTGAACGTTTGGCGGCTGAAGTATTCCGCCGGTTAGGTAGCTGGCAGGTGAGCCGAGTCCATGCGTTGTATCAGTCGGTGCGAAGCAACGGTTGAGAGAGCTTTCAAGGTCAATTGCGGATTGATCTCGCAGCCTGCGGGAAACACCGACGAATCGGCCACAGTCAGATTCTGAATCAATTCATCGCAATCAGTTTTAACGCGAAAGGATTCCGGGTCCAAGACTTCGCCCAATGACACACCGCCTTGCGAGTGTGTTGTCAACAAATTCAAGAATGGAGCGCCACGTTTCCGAATCACGCAAAGCGCGTACTCAAAGTCCGCCATGTTGCGAATTCGTAGTGGGCGACCTCCACGAAGGATGACCGCCTTGGTCGGCATGTGCAACGTTACGCCGTCGTCCGGCTTGGTCGCAGCAAAGTAAATCCGAGCAATTCGACGCATGCCAAGAAGCAGCATCTCGAATTCATTGCAGTCCAGTTGAATTTCAACGTTTCCACATCGATCGACGTAATTGCTGGGACGAACCTGAGTGGGAACGACAATTCCTGCCATCGAAAGATGATTGAACTTTTGCATCACGCAAGCTGATTCTTTAAACCAGCCTGAAAGGGCGAGCGCGACGGTGCCTGGAAAGTGGAACCAATTCTCAAGCGCAGGTTCTTCCAGTTGCTGACCGTTGCTTTCGAATGATTTTCGATCAACTAAGAAACACTGTGTCACACCTGGCTCGGGCCGTTCCGATTCACCTGTCCAAATCGGTTTATCAAACATTGCGTACATTGCGGTGCCAACATTCGCACTGAGTCTTGTTCCCAAGTGCCGATTCTTAACACGCCCCGACGCCAGCGCGGTTCCAACCAGCCTGGTTGACGCGCCGATGCCCGCAGCGACAACATACTCGTCCGCCTTGATCGTGCTGTTGATATTGCGACCAGATTCGTGTCGGTGGGTCACATCAACACCATGCACACGCAGCGCTCCGGCATCATCTCTGTGAACGCGAATCCGGTTTGCCGCCGTACGATAGGAAACGTCCACCGGAACTGGATTGTTCATCGCTTGGACCAGAAAACTATTGGGCCCAGCGGGCGAATAGGGGTGAATCCCACCAACGTGGTCGCCAAAACTATCAACGGAATTGTCGCTTCCGCAACCAGAACAATCACGGCGAATCGAAACTGGCATCGGCTGGACTTCTTCACCAAGCGCCCGGCAGCCTTCTGCAAAACGCTCGCTACGGTCGCTGGAAAAATCTTTCGTGACATTCGCAGTGACCCCCAATTCGTTGTTGATCGAATTCATCACTTCGGCCAACGAGTCGTACGGCAAATTCGTTGGCTGGCGCCCCGCCCATTTCTGGTCGTAAATTTCGCGAGACATGGGCAAGTGAATTGCATTGTTGACGTAAGGACCGCCGCCAAACACCCAAGCTTGGCAAACATTGATCGATTGCTTCGGGGGAATCTTCTTTCGGCGATTGGGCAGGATCAATTCCATTGCCGAATGAGCATCGCTCAAACCACCAGAAATCTGTGCCGCACCGCTCTTGTAAAGTTTGTACAAAACTTGGTCGCCGCGCGGTGGCGTCAGCGAAACGGTTCCGTCAGGGTTCTGTTGCTTCTGAATCAACGAGTCGGGACTATGGTAGTCACCGACATCGATCATCAACACGCGTTTGCCAGCTGCACTCAATCGATTGGCGACAGTAGCCCCACCAGCACCACTACCAATGACACAAACGTCATAGTGATTGGAAAGATCCGCGAGCGCTGGCGTTGGAACTGTGACCAACAGTTCTGGGTTCGAGCATTTCTTTGACCAACTGAGGTCGATTCGATTTCTAGCGGGAGTTCGCGAATACAGAACGAGTCGGCACACCATTGCGAGACCTGCAACGGCGGTGTGCAGTAGATGGTCTTGTTCCCACAGAATCAGCGGAGGACCATTTTTGACGCGACGCTCTTCGCCTTGGTTCAGCAGTTGGCGAATTTCTCGAGGCGAAAGCTTGTGGAGCGATTTGTGATAATGTTTTAGCGAATAGAGATTCAGCCAAATCAGAGCTACTTTGAAACCACGTTGCACACGGATTGGAACATGGCACATGTACGTCAAGATGTCGCGTGCAACCTGACACGCATTGTCCCCTTGCCGACCGCACCACAGAGAATCAATCTGGGTTCGCACGATCGCGACCAAGGTTTCAAAATGCTCGTCACCTACATCCTTAATTGGATGCGGTGACTTTTTTGGCTTTAGGCCAAACGGCAGAAGGCCTGCAGCCACACCACCTTTGATAAAGTCGCGTCGCCCAAATAACTCTAGATGCGAAAAATCAGACATCCCAAACCGTCCATGGTTCTGGTGAAGTGCGAAATCGTTACTACCAATTCAGTTTCGTCGTTCTGTGACGTCTATCGGAATCAAAATGGTGCGCCCATTGTGTGATTCACGCCGCCAGGACCACTACTAATAGCTTTGACGGTTGTAACGATCGGTTCAGAATTACAGCCTAGAAAAGCGGTAAAGCTATTGCAGGTTTTGCACATGAAATTCGTTCGCCAGCAAGTTTTGCTTTGCCAAATCCAGCAAATGGCGGTGGTGGGTAAACAGTATCACTTGTGTCGATTCTGAAAGCTGCGACAAGACTTTGATTGCAGCGATCGCTCGCTGGTCGTCCAACTGAACCAAGCAATCGTCGATCACCACCGGAACAGCGCTGCCAAATTTCAGTTGATGTTGCAGCGAAGCAAGTCGCAGTGCCAAATAGAGCGAATCTGCCGTGCCCACACTCATCGATGGAACAGGGACTTCTGCAGGCAATTCACCCGACCCCGATGCTCGCACACCAAACAGAATCGATTTTCCTTTCGCGTCGTAGTCGACTTTCAACGCTTTATATTCACCACAAGTCAGCTTGGCGAACATTTGCTCGGCGACGGCCAGCACAGGACTTTGATTCTGTTCGCGATAATGTTCAATTGCCCGTCGCATGATCAACGTAGCGACTTTCAGCCGAGCGTACTGTTGTGTCTCCGCTTCGATCTTCCCGGTCAACATTTGGATCGATTGGTTGATATCGGCAGCTTTTGATCCACCACTGATGGCGTCCATTTCGTGCTGCAACGACCCGATCTCACGTTGAGCTGCCGCGAGTTGTTCTTTCAATTGCGAAACGGCAAGCTGCTGTTGCTGGATTCGATCGTCCACCAATGCAGGTTCTTGCTCGGATGCCTGCTGAATGAAATCTTCGATATCGCCATCAACAGCCAAGAGCGAAAGTTGATTTTCGACTTCGCGCAATGAAGCCATCAACTGTTCTTGCTGCCGGGCACGTTGTTCGTAGTCTGGAAGTTCATCAGTGTTTGCAACACCAGCCTCTTTGCAAAGCTGTTCAAGAACGATTGCGCTGCTTTCCTGCTTTTTTGCCATGCCCGCAGACTGTTCTTTTGCGGACGCCAATTCGCGAACGACCAAAGCACGTTTGCCTTCGGCGGATCGTTCCGCTTGAAGCCGGCTGTACAGGGTACGAATTGCCACTCCGGCATCCCAATCAGCGTCGGTCGCTGGTTTGACTTGTAACGCTGCGGCAACCGTTTTGACCCGATCGCAATAAGACTCCGCGTCGTTGGTGATGGATTGAATTCGTGAAGCAACGATGTCGCGTTCCCGTTTCTTTTCGCACAGTTCGTCAATCTTGCGGAGATTGGCAACGACAACCGAGGGTGTCGTATCACCCGTCTCTGCAAACGGTTCGGTGATACGCTGCCAATCTTCGGTCCACTGCTGAAAATCCCGATCCCGTGCTTCGTGCTTTGTTTCCGCAGCTGGGATTTCGTCACTAAGTTCCTCGCGTTTTCGCCGCAGCGCCGTAAAGCGTTCTCGCTTGTTTTGCGAATTGGTTCGCAACGCCATCGCTTCGCCATAAAGCGTATGCAGGTCGGCAGCGGGTGCTTCCTCGAACAAACCGGCTTGTGTAAAGCCATCGTCGCGTCGAATCGTGGGCGCAGCAACTGAGTTCAGTGCCGACTGGATTCGTGACGTCGCCCTCACGACGCGTGAATCGATCTGATGAAGTCGAGTTTTTTCTGCCGACAGTTGCTCGAATGAGTTCTTGAGTTTTTCATGCTGGGCAACCCACTGAATCATTTTTCCAGGAGCCGAAGCCTCGATACCGCAGTCATCCCAAATCGAACTCCAAGCGTCTTGAGCGGATTGCAGTTGCTGCATCGCAATTTCATGCTCCGATTCCAATGCAACAATGTCGTGGTCAAACGACTCCATTCGCTGCTGTTCCAACTCGCGGCGATGAACCTCTTGATGGTGTTCACGAATGATGTCAGAAATCTTATCCGCGTCTTTGACCTGCTGCCGCAAATCCGAAATCGCTTCTTTCGTCAGCTCTGCATCTGCCAGACCATCCAGCAATTCATCTCGCTTTGTTCGCGCGGCAGCCAACTCCTTCAATGTGGGAAGACTGCTGGAACTGTTTTCGGCGGCAAGCTGACGTTTCAACGAATCTCGCTGTGAGCTCAGCGTTGCCAAACGATTCTTAACTTCATCAACCGATTTGACAGCTTGTTCGATTCGCCTAGTGGCTTCGTCGATGCTGGACGAAGCCGGCAATCGCAGGTCAACAGCCTGTTGAATGTCACCTTGAAACCCATCCAATCTTGAAAGCGAAGTTTGACACTGTTGTTCCAGCCGAGTGCAAACATCTTGTTGTTCTGACAGCGAATTCAAAAGCACGATCGGCGAACCGACTTCATCCAAAACAGCTGAAAGCGTCGTTGCATCAACCACTTGTCCAACATCATTGAGTTCCGAATTGACATCGGCCAGCTTTCGCTTCAGCGTCTTGAGTTGGTTATCAGCATCATCACGTTGCTGAGCCAACCGTTCGTATTTTCCAGCCAGCTCGGTTAGCCGTGCGCGCAGTGCGTCACCAACACGCAAACGATCAACCGCATCGCTAACAATTTCATTCAGGTCGCCATCTCGATCAACTGAAATGGAAAGATCACGAAGGATATCCGTCAGCTTTCTATCAAGATTCCGTTGGACTCGAAACAAATCGACTTGGTCACGGTCAGCTTTTTCACGTGCACCACGCTCTTGGAAAAGCGATTCGATTTCTGATTTTTGATTCGAAACTTCGGCATCGCAGGGGAGTGATTCAAGTTGGTTTTCCAGCTCGATGATCCGCGCATTGATTTCTTGCTGCTGTTTGGCGGCCTGGCTAAGCTGAATTTCTGAATCGCGACGTCGAAGCCGGAAGTCATCGTCCATTGGCCGCACATCGCGGACTGCTGCCAGCGCAGTGATGTGTTTTTTCTGCTGCGGCAGCAACGGTAGTGCTTGTTGGATCGCCCGCCACTTTGCAAGCTCAATTGTCGCCCGGTTGGCCTGAGATTCCAGGTCGTCGATCTGTTTCTGTTTCTCCGCAATCCGATTGGAAAGGTCCATGAACTCAGTGGGCTGCGTCTGTGCCTCACGCAATTCTTTGCGTTTCGCTTCCAGTTCTTTCAGAGCCGAATTGATCACCCGAGCGCCACGCGGGACAAACAACGCGTCACAATCCACTTTAAGTTCGGCCAACATGTTACGTAATTCGCTCACGCCAGCACCGGCGGCGAAAAGGATTTCTCCCAAATCGCCTTGGCCTGCCAGCATCGCAGCTCCGCCACTGACCAATTCTTGATGCGACAAGCCAAACCGACTGAGGAATGTCTCGCGGTTGATCCCACCAAGCATTTGTGACAAAACCGCTTCGTCGACGACTTCGTTATCATCAGCCCCGCGCAAAGTCGCCTTGCGGCCACGGCGACGCACGCACGTGATTGCCGTTTCGGCGTTTGACAGCACACCGCCCACACGCATCTGAGCATTGCTGTGAACGTAGTTGTCCGATGTGCGATGCTCCATCCCGAACAACAAAGATGTGATCGCCCGCAGACTCGTGGACTTGCCCGATTCGTTGGCACCATAAACGATATGAAAACGCCGCGGCCCTGCCGACAAATCAATCGATACGTCCGTGAACTTTCCAAAAGCCTTTAAATCCAATCGTTCGATAATCATGCTTTGCCTCCTGCTGCAGCGGACAAACGACCACGTATTTCTGCAGCCGCTGAATCCAGTAGCTCTTGCCGCCGCTCGCTATCAGCATGATCCAGCAAGCCCCCGTCGGTATCGATCGGCAATTCATCAGGAAGCTTTTTGATCAAGCCACGGAATTCTTGCTCAAGGATATCACCAAAGTCCGCCGACTCCTGAAGCTCTGCGATCGCGGCCGCCAAACTCTTCATTGGTCCGTCATCTACTGAGACAGAATCCGCGGATGCCAACGCACGCGTTTTCAGTTTTACGTTCTCTAGCCAAACTTGGTCACCAAACGCGACAGTGGCAGCACGAAGAGACGCGGTCAATTGTCCGCCCATGCGGTGCAATTGTGTGTGTAGTTTGGTTGCCCCAACGATTTCCACTCGCGTGACCAACAATCGATTCTGGACCGATTGAATCGCGGGTCCCAACCAGTCACGAAACGCATCTTGTACTTCGTCTGCATCATCCAATCCGGTTGCGTCAATCCGGCAAACTTGCCAGCGTACGACATCCAGTGGGTGAAACGTTTGCGTGCACTGGCCGGCCGTATCGACATCCACGATCACACAACCTTTCGCTCCCGACTCGCGAATGTGCCGGCCTTGGATGTTTCCACTAAAGACTACCGGTGCAGCACCGTCGATTTGGTGTTCGCCGCGTTGATGAATATGCCCCAACGCCCAATAGTCATAGTTCTTGTCAGCCAACTGAGCCGATGTGCAGGGCGCGTATCGAGCATGATTCTCGTTACCTTCCAAACAAGTGTGCAGCAAACCAAGATTGAATAAACCACCCAGCGGTTTGGGGTAAGTGATCGCCAAGTTCTCGGATTCTTTTCGTGATCGGAACGAACGCCCGTGAACAGCGACCCCAATCGATTCGAACGTTCGCTGGTCGACTTTGTCCGCCGCCAACATGATCTGACTACCATCCGGATTTTTGGGCAGTGGAAGCGACGAAGTCATCAGATTCATCGCATCGTGGTTGCCACGGATGACGGCCATGGGAATCCCAGCACTGACCAACTGGTTGGCTTGATTGACAAAAAACAGCCCCGTGTTTTGGTCGGTCCAATCACCATCGTATAAATCGCCAGCGATCACTACCAAGTCAACTGATTCGGCAATCGCAAGCTGTACCATGTTTTCCAAGGCGCGCCGCGAGGCACTGCGAATGCGATCCACCGGCGCATTCTCGTACTGATCCAGCTTCTGAAGCGGACTGTCCAAATGAATGTCGGCGGCATGTAGTATCTTCCGAGTTGACAAAAGTGTTCCTGGGTTTGTGATGGTCTTTGTGAGATGGCCTAAAGGGCAACGTGATCTGCTGCTTTACGTCCTGCGAACTTGGTTTGTCGTTTTGCAATCAGCCAAGCGAAAAACATCGCCGCCTGTCACGCAAAATCGCTTCATCGATTCCTGCTTGGTTTCGAGGGAAGTTGCCTGAATTTGATTGACGTGTTCTTGATGGGCATGGGCTGTACATTGGTCGTTGGTCCACCCGACTGCATGCCGTCTGCATGGAACCAATTCGGATCTCCCGATTCGTACAGGGTTGTTGAACCGGTCGATGGATCGGCGGTACACCCAAGTGCATGAAACACTAACGATCCAGCTGTACCAGATACGTAATCCTTTTTCTTGCTGGGATGAACGATCATGTGCAAAGCGTGACGAGCTCGCGTCATGGCGACGTACATCAAACACAAAGCCTCGTTCATCGATGTTTGAATCTGTTTACCGAATGCACTCTGCCAATCTTCGCTCAGGAAATGCCATGACTTTGTATTCAGGTAACGCGTCATTGCCACCGGAGACTCGCCGATCGTTTCGATCCTGCCAACGCATTTCGCGGACTGTCGACTAAGCTCGCCATCAAGCTCGGGCAAAATCACAGCATCAAACTCTAATCCTTTCGCTTGGTGAACCGTCATCACACGAATCGGTGCAGCCTGAGGACGCTCAACGCGTTTCTCGCGAACAAAGCGGACAAAATCACGTAGTCGCGGACGCTTGTTGGCTTCGTAGGACATCGCCAAACGCGTCAACTGCTGCAGCCGTATCGTATCACGTGGTCCGCAATTCACCCCCAAAATCCCTGACAAGAATTCAACGGTCTCCGACAGCCCCTTTTCTTCGCAGTGCCGCCGAATAGCATCCGCAGTTGTATCTTCGCGGCCACCAATCGCCGTCGCATCGACATGAAATTTCCAGCGACCGTCACCGGGATGATCAGTCATCATGAGTGCCGATAAAACGACTTCGACAGCGGCCGAATCAGTTAGCGGGTTTCCACCTTCTTGACTCGCTTCCACGCCCAACGCATCTAACAAACCGATTAAGTGCGCGACGCCACGATTGGTACGAGTCAAAATCCCAATCGTCCGTGACGGAGCACAGCCATGCAAACGTGCTGCCAAGTTTGCGGCTTCGTGGTAGCACGCCAGTTGCTTTTGCTGATTGTCGCCGTCAACTTTTCGGCTGGTCGAAAACCCAACGAACCCGGGTGCTTCCGTTTTCGCTGCCGTATGAATCGGAAACTGTCTGGTAAAACGCGAAACTGCCGCAGCGACATAAACCTTCTTGTTTGTCGGATCCTTGGAATCACAGTGCGCCATTGAATGGCGGCCCAGATTCTTGAACGTATCGTTGATAGCGTCGATCACAATCGGGCTACTGCGAAAGCTCTTGTTCTGTTCATCCTCGTTGATACCATCGACTTCATCAGCAACGGCATCGAAAATCTCCGAAACGCCGCCGCGCCAACCATAGATTGCTTGCTTCGTATCGCCAACGCAAAAGAACGACCGTTTGACTTGCCATTGATCGCGCGAGGACTGAACTTCGTCATCGGTTGGTTCGCTTGCGCAGCGAATCGCCAAAGGCCGCAGCACTTGCCACTGTGCGGGAGACGTGTCTTGGAATTCATCCAACAGCAAATGGTCGATCGCACCATCCAACCGACTACTTAAAATACGTTCGTCAAACTCAGCGAAACGACCAGCCAACCGCGACGTCACGTCCTCGAAACCCAGCGCACGTGCGGCTTGTTTTAATCCCGTCACGTTTTGATCATACGCTCGCAAGACAGTAGCGGTGGCTTCGTTTTGAGCACGTAGTAGCGAGAGGACTTTGGTAGCCACCGCCGCATAAACCACATCAAACGGTTCATTGCATTCGTCGGGAAAAGGCGAACGGTAGTAAGTAATCGGCGCGCCAGTACGCCGTGCTCCCGCGATGTTTGAAATCAGAGTATCCGACATTAGCGATTCAAAATCTCGCATGTCCACAGCGTCCGCCAAGCTCTCCAATCGCTTCTGTAAACGCGCCTGCTTGGGTTCCGCCATCCGCAGTTCGCCAGCGGCTCGGGTCAATTCGGCCGACTCGGGGGCGTTTGGAACTTTCACCTGAGTCCACACGTCATCGTTGCACAAACGTTGCATCGAATACGCTGCGTCAACAACCCTCAGTAGCTCTCGGGCGACCGACCGATTCACATCGCCCTTGCCCAGCATCGTCAGGATTGTTGTCATTTCGCTGGTGTCCAGCATTGAAATCACGTTGCCCACCGCGCGCTCTTTCAACCAAACCTCTTCGATCTCATCGGTCAGTCTCCAGGCAGGAGGCAAACCAAGCTCGAATGGAAACGAACGAGCCAACTGAGCGAACAAGCTATCCAGCGTACAAATCCGCAGTCGATGAATGTTTCGCAGCAATCGATTCAGTAACTGCAAGCACGTGGTTCGTGGCAACGAAGGCAATTCGACTTGAGAACGCAGTTCCTCCAACGCCGCAGGATTGTCTTCGTCGGCCGCGTTGGCCAAAGTCACCAGCACGCGGTCAAGGATTTCGCCGGCAGCTTTCCGCGTAAAGGTTGTCGCAAGAATGGTCTCAGGCGATGCACCTTGCAGCAAAATCCTCAGCAACCTAGCGGTCAATCGATAAGTCTTTCCGGTTCCAGCTGAAGCACGAACCAGCATCGGAGCCAACGTTTGCGGCTGGGCCTGCACATCAGCACCGATCGCAGGTTCTTGACCCTGGTCGTATAGCAAATAGTCGATTGACGACTGCGCCAACTCCATCGCTTGATGAACACCGTCGGATGGTCGCGAGCGTTCTTGGTCAGCAGAATCTTTCTTCGTCTTACTCATACTTCGACCTCCTCGCCAATCAGCAAGTCATCCAGGTCTAGCAATCGATTGGCGACACCCATCTGCAGAATCATTTGGTAGTCGTCAAACATGACTCGATCATCGGTAGGTTCAAAACGGCCCGTGCGAATAGAACGAATGCAATCATGGATCACTTGGATCGCATCTGCCATCTGCGGTTCCGTGAACTCTGCGATGTTAACGCGCGTTTCGGTGTCCTTGTCACTCACGTTGAAGTAGCCAAGTTGCACAGTCTCTGGCTCGGCATCAATTCCCAGGAACGGAATCATCAGGCGGTACAACGGGAGTTGCAAATCGACCCAGACGTCACCATCAGCGGTTTTCTTGAGGTGTTTCTTTTCGGGTTTATGGCCGTGAGTTTTATAATCCAAAATCGCCCAGCGGTCGTCTTTGGCATGGTAGTCGATACGATCAAATCGCCCACTGAGCCCCATCCGTTTGCCGTCGACGTCGACGCCGGAGTTGTGTTCCTTGGGTGTCGCCGAAGCCTCTGTTGCGTGGATAATCCAGCCCGCCTCTCGCCGGTCGGCTTGCTCGCGTGCGACCGCCTGCAAACGCTTTTCCGCTTGGACGATCTGCAATCGAACCGCAGTCGAAACGTTGCCCCCATAGCGCTGCTGTGCGTATTGGTGCAAGAAATCGATCAGGTGTCGTTGGATCTCTTTCTGTGAACATTCGTCTTTGTGGGGCGATTGCCCAAACAGTTCGACCGCACCGTGTACCAAATCGCCAAACTGATTCGCTGCAAGTTCGCTGGAGGAATCATCCAACGGACGCAACTTCAGCACGTGTCGCAAATAAAACCGATACGGACACGTCAAAAAATCTTTGAATCCAGTCACACTGACATAAGGAATCAATTTCTCGATATCGCCTTCTGGCAAAACCGGAATTGGAATGGGTTGCGATTCGCCAGCATCCCAACGATGTTGGATCGATACCGGTTCACGCTGCTCGGAAAGCAAACGACGAACACGACGAGCACTGTCCACTGGCGGCGCGGCTGCGATCAAGCGACTGGGCGGAGTCGGCGACCCGTCAGCCGCATTTTTACCAACAACGAATTTGATGCTGCGGCGAGACATCAGCATCAAATGCATCGCATAGACATCGCGGGCATAGCGTCGTTCGTTGTCAGCAACTCTCAGTTGCGACCGCAGGGTACCGGGCAAGAACGGATCGCTGGTTACCGCAGCAGGAACGAACGGATGATTCAATCCGTTGACAACCAGCGCCGGCGCGTCGTCCATCGCCAAGTCCAACCAGCCCAGGATCTCGACATCCTGTGGGTTCGCAGTTTCGCCCACACGTAAATCATCCAGGCGATTACTAACCGTTTCCATCGCCACAACGCCGGGAACGGGAACATCCAACAGCCCACTTAGCGTCTGGAATCGTGTCAACAATCGCTGTACCGACTCAAGTGCCGACACGGTGCGCTGTCGGTCGAGCGTTTCTGGAAAATCATCGCCAAGCAGAATGTCCAGCCAATCTTTGATCTTTCCACACCACTGAGCAATCGTCAGCTCGCCGGTGACAAAGTCAGCACAAACCGCTTGAACGATCTCAGCGACTTTGGGAACCAGCGGATACCGCTCCGCTGCCATCGGCACGATATCATCGGCAACGCTAACCGGGAAATGCTCCGCTAAAAACGCATCCAACTGCCGCAGCCATGAACCAGGCTCAAGCTCAGGATCATCCTGATTGAGTTGCCCATCAATGTGATCGTACACGTCGGCGTGTCGAACGAATGCTGCCAGTGATTGCCAAGTACCACGTTGCAGGAAAGTCGTTGTCAGTTCCAATAGTCTGCCGACAGCAGTTTCAGCGACAGTCCATCCAATTTGACGATGGGTTTCGACACCGCAACCGCGAAGTTCGACTTCGATAGGACCTATCTGTGATGCATCGGTCACACCAACAGTGACTTCGTCCGCCGAATGAGCGCCAGCAAAATCAGCAACCACTTCCGCAACCGCCAACGCTTGGTCAGAAACATCGGACGCGCTGATCAGTTGTTCGTCTTTGACTGGCAGTTCGTGGTCAACCCAAGTCCGCGTGTCCACACAACCAAATTCGTCAAAGCGCTGAGCGGCACTTTCGGGTGCAGCAATCATCGCGATCATCTCAGCATCCAACGTTCGCAAAATTGACACAACCAATTCGCTCACATCGCTGACACCGATCAGTACCAACGTCTTTTCGGTTTTGTAGCGGCCTCGCAGGATCGCATCGCGTCGCGCCCAATGTGGGTCACACAAATCCGCTGAATTGATTTGTAATAAATACTGATCGTACAGCCGGGTTAACAATTCCCAGCGGCGACGTTCCGATGGAGTCTCTGTCAGATCGATAACATCAGCAAACGTACGTTCAGATGAAGCGAGCTCTGAATGTAAACGGCGCAGGGTCCCAGCTAGCTCCATCCACGGGCTGATGGGTCGTGGCGGCGGCAAAACTGAAAGTAGGTCTCGCAGGCTTTCGGGATCCGCAGTCGTCAGAACTTGCGTCCACGCCAAAGTCTGCTCGAAATCGAGTGCAATATTCCGTGGTGGTTGATAGAGCTGTTCTGGCAATTCGCCGATCGTGATCACTTCAGGCATCACTAATTGGAACTTGGCGCTTTCGCTGGCCCAGCCTAATAAAGTGCGCAGACGATCAGCCGCACGCCGAGTGGGCAGCACGCACAGCAGCGAACTAAGATCCCAGACTTCGCCTTTTGCATAACGCTCCAACAGCTGGTCGACCGCTCGCGGCAAAAGCGGTGCGGTCCAATCCAGGAATAAAGACTCACAAGAAGTAGAGAAAAGTTTCACGGGAAGATGGTCGCCTCCATTGCGGTTATCAAATGGCTCATCCAAGCATTTTGGACAAGTCTGGCTCCTTCAAGGGTCGCCTCTCGCTGTGACACGTTTGGTCACACGGCCTATTGTCAACGATTTCTCTAATTCCGCCAATTGCCTCTTTGCTAAACAAAAAACGCTTCCCTTTTTGCCTATTTTTCCTAGCTGGACATTTTGATGTGGAAATCTGCCGACTGTATTGAATATTCGCCTACATCCTGCCGATAAGAACGATTGTAAGTTCGTTTGAAGAACTGTGCGCATGGAGGCGCGCCAATATGGCTATTTTCGCGATCAAACTACTGAACAACGTTCGCAAAGCGATTGCTGGACGTAATCACCCCCACCAACTGGCCTGGGCCGTTGGGCTAGGGGTGCTACTAGGGCTGGTTCCGCATGGAAACTTGGTTGCCGTCGCTATTCTGTTGGTGATTGTGATTACCAATATCAATCATGCGATGGCAGCGGTTGCGACCGTCGTCACAACCTTTGTGGCCTCGCAGCTAGATCCAGTATCAGACCAAGTCGGCCAATACGTTTTGACCAACGAGACGACGGGGCCAATGGTCGCGTCGGCCTGGCAATGGCCCTTGGTTCCGTGGACCGATTTGAACAACACCGTTGTGATGGGCAGCCTAGTGATTGGGCTGGCCGCGATGATTCCGGTCGTCATGATCACCTACCCGATCTTTCGCTGGTTGTCTTCGCCGTTGCCGGCTGAAAACGATCCCAATCCAGCACAAGAAAATGTCGTCGAAGATACCGAGGCTGTGCAACAAAGCGTTGTTCCAGCACCGCATTTTGACGAAATCGAAGAACCGGTAGAAAGAACGTTGGCCGCTGCGGCGACAACTTCATCGCCTGAACCGACGATCCATTCGGTCGATCAGTATCTTGCAGGCAGCAAGGACTATCTATCGGAACAAAACAACAGCGACGAACCAGAAGCCGTTGAAGAAGAACAAGAAGAAGACTACGACGACTCGAACACGGTTGACACTCGTATCGATGTCATTCGTATGACCGACTATCGCAAGGCACCAGACACGGACGCTGGTGCAAACTCTCAAGATGACGAACCTATGGACGAAGCGCTCAGCTACTTGCTTCGTCAGTTGCGTGACTCACAGCAAAGGAAAGCGGGATGATTCGCTGGCGTTACCTTTTTACACGACTGTTGATCGTTGCGATCATTCTAGCTCTATTAACATTGGCGCTTGGCCCTGCGGCTGGGTACGTCACTGCCAGGAGCTTGGAAAAAGCCACCGGTGCTAAAGTCGAAATTGACTCTGCATCAGTCGGACTGTTTCCTCCCAAGATCACGTATCGCGATCTGCAAATTGCCGATCCACGAAGCGACAAGGAAATGCGCAATGCATTCCAAGCCGAGTCGATCGAATTGGAAATGGATCTTAACGAGTTGCTACTCCGTCGGTGGGTCGCCAAAAGCGGCCGCATCTCGGGCGTTCAAATTGGTGGACTCCGAACATCCAGTGGACATTTGGAGCCATCACCTAGTGAGGACCTCTTAAATTCACCCAGCGATCAAGGTGGCTCGTCGGTGCTTGGGAATTTAATCCGCAGCACAGCAAGTCATGTCGGCAACGAAGCCGCGTCAATGGGCCGAAACTTGGAAACCGTCCGCCGCAGTGCTGAAATTCGCAGCCGCTGGGAGCGTGACTATGACACTTTGGTTGTCCAAGCTCGTGAACTAGAAAAACAAATCCGTGACATTCGAGACTCGGCTCGCGGAATCGACAATCCACTGCGTGACTGGGAAGAACTCGATCGTACTTTGGCAAAAGGCACGCAAGCCCGCGAAAAACTGCTGGTTGTGCGCCAAGCCATCGATACGTTGCCAGAACGATTCCAAGCTGACTTGGCGTCAATGGACGAAGCGAAAAAGATCGACTTGAAGAACATTGATCGATACGTTCCAGGTGACATTTCAAACTCCGATAACTTTGGCGTTGACCTAATCACCAGTGCGATTCGCGATCAAGTAAAAAGCATTCGGTCTTACGTCGACGGTGGTCGCGCTTTGGCAAACTACACCGTGCTTGCTCCTGATACCGGGCGTGTTCGCGGAGTCAATTTCGATCTGGATGGCCACAACTATCAGCCCGAAATGTTGATTCGTCAGTGTAGCGTGGACGGAATGATGCGTGCCGATGGCGAAGCCTACGTGATGGAAGGCACCTTGGAGAATCTGACTCCAACGCCTGAACTATTGGATATGCCAACTCGCGTCCGTCTTCGATTGGAAGGCCGCGACGTGGTTCGCGTCGAGTATGTTCGTGATCGTCGCGATGGCACCGATTCAGATCTTCTGACACTGCATTGGCCACAAACAAAATCTGATGGATTGCGTTTGGGTGACGACCAAGATGCCAACATCAGCATCTCTGGTGGCAACCGTGAACTGTGGGTACAGATCCGCACCGAAGGCGATCAGCTGGAAGGCCGTTTGGTAAGCAAGCAAACTGGCATTCAAATGCGTTTGAATGTTGACCCTAAATACGCCAGCAGCCCAGCTGTCAACTCGCTTGGCAATAGCCTTGCAACGGTTGACAACATGAATGTGGATGCAAAGTTCACAGGAACTTGGAGCGACATGGATGTGAGTTTGACGACCAACCTAGGTCAGATTTTCCATCGTGCAGCGACCGAAGCGATTGCAGGTCAAATGCAAGCCACTCGCGCCAAACTGGCTGCTCAAGTCGACCAAGCGTACGCCAACGAAACTGTCCAACTACGAAAGTGGTTGACGACTCGTCAAGCAGAAGCCAGAACGCTGGTTGCAAGTGCTGACAAGTCGATCGAAGAAATGAGCAAGAAAGTGATCAAAGAGTTGGGTGACACCGACGAATACCTTGGTCGACTTCGCACCGCTATCATCGGTCGAACAAAGTTGCGTTAAACGCACCGGTTCGCTTTTCCAAATTAGGTTGGGCACTCCTGCCCGACTGAATTGAAAAACGCCTTAGCGTTGCGATACAGCGTGTAAATAAATCACTCTCCCACTGGGAGAGTCGGGCTCTCAGGCCCGGAGAGGGCGCGTCAATAAAACTGGT
>CAYNNP010000068.1:0-25966 GCA_964398215.1 uncultured Pirellulaceae bacterium
ACCAGTTAGAACAGTGTCACGAAAAGTAGCGTCTGATAGATCGCATTGCTCAAAGATGACATTTCCCAAGCAACAACCATCGAAGTTTGCACCGGAAAGATCCTGGCCAACGAATTTACACCCCCAAAGGCGCACACCCTGGGCGTTCATGGTCGCCCCGACCTTAAGCCCCTGGGACCAAGGACCAAGTTTCACCATTGGTATTTCGGTGTCTGCGGCAACGGGCAAACCTGTCAAAGCCAGAACGACAAATACGCACGCGCCAGCGACGATCGAACCAAGCCGACGTAGCAACGTCCGTGAACTGCCGTCAAAATCTTGCGTGTTTAGTGGCGCAGATGAATTGGAAGCCACAGAAATTCTCCAATAAAGGGTAACTCGAAGGGAGGTCATCCTCATGAGCAATAAGAGAAGCTATCGACGCAGCAGTGTCAATAAGATTCTGGCTGATTCGCTGGGCGAAATAACCCTCGGATTTGGCGGTGCGGAACCTCAAAAGGTGCCACGCAATTAGCATTGCCCAGCTTGGGTAGGGCCGGTTCCTATGTTTGGAAACGGCCCTACGTCTGGCTGAATGTTGAACTTCGCATCGCGCGTTGCGAACAGCTTGCCTCTGCCGCCGCTAAAGTTCGGAGACGATTGCCATGATGGCATCGCAGACTTGGCCGATCTCGTCGTGCGTTGTTGTGCGGCCTGTGCTGATGCGCAGGGTTCCTTCCGGCGCACTGCCCAAGAAATCGTGGATCATTGCGGCGCAGTGCAGGCCCGATCGGACTTCGATGTTGAATTCTACATCCAAGATGGTCGCTAGATCGATGACGGATAGTCCTTCAACCGAGAGGCTGACCGTTCCTGTTGGACTTGGTTTTCCAAAGAGCCGAACTTTGGGCAACGGCGAAAGCTCCTCGTGAATTCGCGCCGCAAAGTCCATTCGTGTTGGACCTGGATCACCCGATATCAGGTCATCCAAACCGGCTGCCCAGCCGGCGATCGCTGGGACATTCAAATTCCCAGCTTCCATTTTCGCTGGATACCCTTCGGGCATTTCCAGACTTTCGGATTGACCTCCCGTTCCGCCCTGAATGGTTGGCTCCAGCCGATCTTGAGCGTTTGCGTTGGCGTACAGGAACGCGGTACCAAGCGGTCCAAGTCCGCCTTTGTGGCCAGGTGCGGCCAACAGGTCGACGCCCAAATCTGAAACGTTGATTGGCAAGCATCCGAACGTTTGCGCCGCGTCACATAACAACAACGCTGGATGGTCTTTTAACAGTGCACCTACTTTGGCGATCGGTTGCACGGCGCCGGTCACATTGCTGGCGTGGGTTATTGCTACCAGCGAAGTTTCTGATTCAATGGCATCGCGAATTGAGTCGATGGACACATGGCCGTCCGAATCGCAGCTAACGGTAGTCACGGTTACAGAATGATGTTTCTGCAAATGGCTGAGTGGACGAAGAACGCTGTTGTGGTCGGCAGCAGTCGTCACGACATGGCTGCCCGGTTTCACTAGCCCATGGATCGCTGCGTTCAGCGCGGCGGTGCCGTTGGCGTGAAAAGAAATCGAATTCGACTGGGCTGAAATCATTCGAGCAATCTTTTGCCGAACCGATTCAACAATCCCACTTGCGTTCTGTGCTGAGCGATAGCTGCCGCGTCCAGCGGCCGCGCCGCACGACTTGGCATAGGTTGTCATTGCATCCCAAACTGCATCAGGCTTGGGCCAAGAGGTCGCGGCGTGGTCCAAGTAGACCCTTGGCTGATCAATCGGCTTCATGATTCATTTGTGTCCGATGGCGGTGCTGGGTGAACCCACTCGGTCGATCCGTCTTCATAAGTCTCGCGTTTCCAAATCGGTACGTCTTGTTTTAGCCTGACCATGAACCAACGTAGTGCATCAAATGTGGCTTCGCGGTGTGGACTGCTGCAGCCGCAAACAACACTCGCTTGGCCAATGGGAACTTCGCCCAAACGATGAACGACGACAAAGGAAACGAGTCCGAATTTTTCGATGGCGGCTGTGGCGATTGATTCTAGTTCGCGGAGTGCCATCGGCCGATGCGCTTCGTAGGAGAGCGTTGATGTGACGCGGATTTGTGATTGGCCATCTGTGCCCACGGTTTTTGTTTTTCGGCGTGTTACGCCATGAAACCAGCCCTGCGCGCCGACGTCCGGATCGCTGAGTGCATCTACAAGGTCATCGATCAAAATCAGTTCATCGACAATTTTGACGATCGGTTTGTTGTTGATCATTTTCTAACCGCCGCTCACTGGTGGGATCAATGCGATTTCGCTGTCGGCGCTGTTGGCGTTGATGACGCTGTCCGCGTCAACGTACGCGCAATCAACAGCCAGTCTGCATGACGGTAGCAGCGTTTGTAGTTGCGGAATTTGTGCGCCAACGGCTGCAAGCACTTCCGAAGCACTGCAGTTTTCGGATACTTCAACGGTAATCTGATCGCAGCCCGCTGCTTCGCGTGCTGCTGCGAAAAGCAAAATATTGACTTGCATAAAACGAGTGCGTGTAGCGTTCAGGAATCAGGGTTCGACTTGGGGCCCAGTTGGTCCGCCAAACTTGGCATCCTGCCGTAAGCGTACGCGAGAACTTTCAACGGATGAATCGTATCCCACCCGGCTCCGTGCTCGATTTGCATCTTGCAAGCGCTGCATTCGGTTGTCGCAAGCGAGACAGGAGCCGCTCGCATGGCAGAAATCATCGGCCATCCGATTCGCAGGCTATTCCGATAGTTCTTTCGCTGCAATCCCCAGGTCCCGGCCATCCCCGAACATCCTGCTTCGATCTGTTGTACATCGAACCGGGGAATCAGCGACATAAGCTTGGGGCCTTTGGGGTCAGAATCCAGAGCTCGCAAGTGGCATGGTTGGTGATAGGCGACATTGGCGGCAATCGGATTGAATTCCAAATTAAGTTTGTCGCGCTGGTGCAAATCCCACAAAAACTGGCAGGCTTCCATGGAATTTTCGGCCACCAAGTGCGCGTCTTCATCGTCCATCAAGTTTGGGTATTCATATTGAAGGCAGAGTGCCGCGGCCGGTTCGGTGGCAACAACGGTGTATCCTTTGCGTACTGAGTCCGCCAGCAAGCGAACGTTTCGCCGCGCCAGTCTACGGGCTCCTTTCAAATCGCCAGCTGTGATTCGCGCCATCCCGCTGTTGTTTTGCGCGGTCGGCACATAAAACGCGATCCCATTCTGCTGTAGGATTTCTGCCAGCGCCAAGCCGATACTGGGGTCGTGATAGTTGGCATAGTGATCGACAAAGTAAACCACTTTCGTACGGCTTTGACTGATTGATTTGGTCCATCGCCTGCGTGAAGCGATGCGTAGAAAAGTGTTACTAACAACGGGCGGCAATTGGCGACCAGCGGTCAAGCCAAACAGCCTTTCTGCCAGCCAGCGTGACGCTCCGTTACGGATTAAGAAATTGGAAACGATTGCCAATCGCGATGCGATCGCACTGACGCCATCGACGCGGCTGATCAGATAATCCGACAGCGACAAACCGTTGGTGGCAACATACTGGGCCTTGAGTTCGCCAGCGATTTTGGGAATGTCGACCGATGCGGGGCACTCGACGCGGCATTGGTGGCAATTGAAACACAAATCCGCGATTTCTTTGCTGCGATCCGTCGTCAGTTCGTCGACTTTGACATTGCCACTCAGGACACCGCGAAGCAAATTGGCTTTGGCCCGGGGCGAAGCTTCTTCGCGTGGAAACGCGCGAAACATTGGGCACTGCCTTTCGCCGCTGGTCGAAGCGCGACACCGACCGCATCCGTTGCAGGCTCGCGTCTCATCAGAAACGGATTTGCCTGCTGGCCAAGTCTGTAGAACTTGCAATTGCGGCAACGATTTTCTTGATTGACGATAAACCTTCTTGGTGCTTTCGTCTGCTTGTTGCAAGATCCGCTGCTCGCTGGCGACTTCGATCGTCTGGTTAGCCGGCCGAAGGTTTTCGTTTGGCCTTTGCAGGATCGCTCCAAATAGTTTGCCTGGATTCAACCGGTGTTGCGGGTCGAACAAACGTTTTACTTGGCCAATCGCCTGCCAAAGGTCACCGTACTGACGCGGCAACAAGTACGAACGGCTTAGCCCGGATGCATGTGCCACACTCACTTGGCCGTCATGATCCCAGACGACTTGCGCGAATTGATCCGACAGAGTCTGCAGTTTTTCGCGATCCGCTGCGTCTGCTAAGTTCAAAAAAGGACGCACGTTCAATTGCCCGTGACCGGCATGAGCAAAAATCGTTGCCGTCGTTTCGTTCTTTTTCAGCGTGTCCTGAATCGCCGTTACAACTTCAGGCAAACGGTCGGTGGGAACGGACAGATCATCGATGAAGGGAAGCGGAGCTTGTGATCCTCGAACACGAGACAGTCGTGGTATCACTCGCCGCGAAAGTGCCCAGTACAAATTGCGATCATGTTCATCGACTGTCGCAATCGATTCAAAGGCGCCGTCAGTGCCACGCGTCAAATCGTTCTTGGCAACAGCAACTCGGTCGTTCAGGTCTTCGAGCGATTCGCCCTGCAATTCGACCAGCAACATCGCTTCAGCCTGACGAGGCAGCATGCCTGCAAATCGAGGTTCCGTTTCGCGGGCGATCTGCAGCAGTCGTCGATCCATCAGGTCGCATGCCACCGGACCGTGAGTTAGCGCTTTGACAGCGCATCGTGACGCGTCATCCAAACGGTGAAAAAACAGCAGTATCACGCCGCGATGCGCCGGAATGGGTTCCAGGCGGACGGTTGCGTCAACGATGGTTGCAAGCGTGCCTTGCGAACCAGCCATGAATTTTGCGAGATCGATCCGCTTGTTTTGATCAATCACACCATCAAGTTGGTAGCCGCCAGTGAGCAGGTGGGATTCCGAAAAATGGCGAATCGAATCGCGGAACTGCATGTGGATTTCACCGACACCGCGTGCCAAGCGCCCGGCCGTTCCATCGTCTTGAACGTCGTGCGTGCTGAGTTCCAAAAGCTCGCCGTCCACCGTGACGACACGCAGTGACTGGATCGTTCGTCGAGCACGGCCCGAACGCAGGAAATGGCTTCCCGATGCATTGGTGGCGATCACGCTGCCCATTGTCGTAATCCCACGAGTGGCAGGGTCAGGACCGTACCAGCGCCCCTGTTTTTTGGCCATCCGATTCAGGTCGGCCAAGATCACGCCGCTTTGAACGGTGACCAGTGAATCGTCTTCGTCCATCCGAATGCGGTTCAAATACCGAGACATATCCAAAATGATTCCACGGCCCAGCGATTCACCGGAGACGCCGCTTCCGCTTCCACGAGCGTGGATGGGCAATGCGTTTTCAGATGCGTACTGAATTGTCGCAACGATGTCGCTAGCACTGCGCGGTCGCACGACCGCGAGCGGCGGAATTTGATAAATGCTTGCGTCGGACGAATAGAGCTGCAGCGAGAGTGGATCAACGAGAACATCACCACGCACACTTCCCCGTAGATCGTCTTGCAAACGCTGTTGATCGATGTCCATAAAAAGTATTTCGATCGAACCAAGTCAAACTGGGCCGAGCAACCGCTCGCCAGAAAACTCGCTTCGTGAGGCCTAGCAACAACCTTTTTGTCGTGCAATCAAATCCAACACTTCGGCACGCGATTTCTGGTCTGTCTTGAAAGTCCCTCGCATAGCGCTGGTGATGCACATGCTGCCGGGTTTCTTCACGCCACGAATCGTCATGCAACTATGAGTCGCTTCACAAACAACTGCAACACCGCGAGCTGCCAGACGATTTTCGACAAGGTCAGCGATGTTGTGCGTCATCCGTTCTTGAACTTGCGGACGACGCGCGACTTCCTCCACAACCCGAGCCAACTTGCTAAGGCCTACCACGCTTCCGCTGGGCAGGTACGCAATGTGTGCCTTGCCTGTGAACGGTAATAAATGATGTTCGCACATGCTGCAAAAACTGATGTCGCGCACCAAGACAATTTCGTCGTACTGTTCTTCAAACACTTTCGCCAAGTGCCTGCCCGGGTCGGTATCCAAGCCAGCGAACATTTCTTTGTACATTCGGGCGACGCGTGCGGGCGTCTCCAAAAGGCCGTTGCGGTCGGGGTCTTCACCAACAGCATGCAAGATTTCTCGGACGGCTTTCTCGATCCGTTTTAGATCGACACGTTCGTTGACTGCAACGTTAGGATCAACGTGAAGCGGAGGCTCAACGGCGGGAGAGTCAGGGTTGTTTTTGTCAGAATTCGAACCGGATGCCACGTTAAAAAATCCAATCTTCGATGAAGGAAACAGTTACGTCACCAATGAAGTTTAGGGTGACGAGCGTGTGAGCGTCGTTAGGTTAGTTCACACTGAATGGGGGCGGGAAATTTTTATGGTTTGATGTTCCATCATCGTCATCAGAATCCGAATCCGGTTTGAGTTTGATCCGTCCGCTGCCCAGTAATGCGACCAAATCCATCGCACGTTGATCGACATTGTGCTGGGCCAGGAGTTCTAATTTTTCTTCCGGTTCGAACGGCAGAGTGTAAGAGATGATGTCGGTGATCGGACCAAGTCCCATTTGGCCTGCCAGCAACTCATGCAAATTCTGCTCCATTCCCTCAACAGGTGGAATCACCTTTCCGAAAGCTTTCAAGAGATCCTTTTTCAGTTGCAACCGATCGGCAGCGTGGTCGGGCGAATAAACATCGTCTTTGACTTCCACTTCCGCGATTCTAAACGAACGGCCAGCATCAAGCTCTCGAACAATCTGTGCGCGTTTGGCCCCAACGAGCAAAATGTTGTGGCGGTCACCTTCGACTTCAACATGAGACAGAATCCGACCAAGACAAACCGTCGTAGCGACGGGGGGTTCTTGGTTGACCATGGATTTCGGTCCACCCGTTAGAGTGGACATGGCGATCAATCGATCGGTCGCCAACGATTCCTCCAGCATCTCGCAGTAACGAGGCTCGAAAATATGCAGCGGCTGCATTGCATGCGGAAAAACGACCAACTCTGGCAATGGGAACAAGCGTACGCGACCGTCGAAATCGTCGGGCAATCGCGTTACTTCTTCCAGGTCGAACATGAAAATGATCGTTTATGTTTGTCAATAAGAACCAGCGGAGGCATTCTGTTGGGAAAGCCCACTCAGCCTCGCAAATTTTTTTGCGAGTTGTAAAACCGCCAAAAGTATACACATGCGGATACCTGACGTCATTCCGCTGCTATCAAATGATTGACAACTGATACTCGCTTGTCACAATCTGATCAATTCGGTCAGTGAGCCTAAGCACGGCTGCCGATAGATTTGAATCACCCTTTAACGGGACAGACCTGGAATGCTCCTCTCTAGTGAAGAAATTTTGCGGAGACAAGGCAATGAAATTGCGATTTCTCCCTTCGACGAGTCCAGGCTGAATCCGAATAGCTACAACCTTGCTCTGCATAGCGAATTGTTAGTGTATGAAGAGGTTGTTCTGGATGCTGCATCGCCAAATCGGTATCGCCGGTTGCCAATCCCAGTCGAGGGGCTCACGCTCCAACCTGGTCAGCTGTACTTGGGTCGCACGGTCGAATACACGGAGACACGACATCTGGTCCCTATGCTGCAAGGACGCACTTCACTGGGGCGACTTGGTTTGATCGTTAACCCTGGTGGCGCAATCGGCAACGCCGGATACAGCGGCTGCTGGACACTTGAGATGCACTGCGTTCAGCCGGTGCGAATTTATCCCGGCATGCAGATTTGCCAAATTTGCTACCTGCAACTGATCGGTGAGTGCCGCGAGTACTGCACCAGCAAGTACCAGAATAGCCGCGATATCCAACCAAGTCTGATGTTCCGCGAGCTGGGCAAAGAAGACGACCAAATGGAACTTGACTTTGATTTCCTGGCTCGCAGCGCGGCGTCACCAACCTAAGGCGGCAACGGCTTGTTAATTTATTTGCGCGGCATATTTTTGTGAGCCGATGGGCGATAGCCCCGGTTATTGACGGGCTGGTTGCGTTATCACCACAAGGCCCGCGGCTAGCGCCGTCGGCTCAGTAAATCAACAAGCTCTCAAACGAATGCTAGACGAGCGAGTCTAGGAAATCGACACCGAGCACCACATCAATGGCAGCCGGTTCAGGATCGTTCTGTTGGGTGACCACTTCAGCCAAGTCAACCGTTGCGACTTCCGTTCTGGAATCGAGATGAAAGTTTTCGAGTTCTTGCTGAGCAGCTGTTGTGTCAATCGTAGAAGACTCTTGCACAACATCCTGGGCCGTTGTCACGTCTGTTTGGGCAGCCACCAAAAAGTCCGACGCGGGAGCGTTGGTTTCGTCATCGACGATCTCAGTATCTAGCGTAGTCGTTCGATAGGTCGATGCGTTGCCGTTGGCTGCTAGTGATGCTGAGCCATTTTCCAGTGGCGATGCGGTTAGCCCAGCCGCTGCGAATGCGACGGTTGTTGCAGCATTCACGATCCCGGATGCATCCGATCCAATTGCGCTGGCTGTGGTTCCGCCAACCAACAAGTCCCGCAGTTGCGAAGGTGTGAGATCAGGATTGGCCGAAAGTGCCAGTGCAGCAACACCTGCAACATGCGGCGCTGCCATGCTTGTACCGCTCAAGTTGGCGTAGCGACCACCAACGTATGTGCTGAACACACCGACGCCGGGCGCGTCAACCTGAACAGCACCGCTTCCGCCGACATCATTGCTGAAACCTGCAATTTGACCGCGGGAATCATGCGCTCCCACCGAAAGTACATTGTCGTAGATCGCACTGAACCGCGCGGGAAAACCTGGAGTTGATGCTGCTTCGTTGCCTGCGGCTGCAACAATGAACGATCCTAAATCTTGTGCGTAATCGATCGCCGACTGTATCGCTCGGCTAAAGCCGCCCCCAAGGCTCAAGTTAATGATGTCTGCTCCCTGCTCGGCGGCGTATCGAATCCCAGCTGCTACCGCATTGGTGCTGCCCGATCCGTTATCCCCCAGCACACGGACTGGCAAGATCGTTGCGTCGGGTGCAACCCCGGTGGCTCCGAAACCATTCAATCCCGCTGCGATCGTTCCGGCAACGTGAGTTCCATGACCGCCCACGTCGTTGGGGTCTGCGTCGCCGGCGGCAAAGTCATATCCGTGGACGTCGTCGACGTATCCATTGCCATCATCGTCGATCCCGTTACCTTCGATCTCACCTGCGTTGACAAATAAGTTGCCGGCAAGATCGGGATGATCCAAGTCAACACCGGTGTCGACCACGGCGATTGTAATGCCTTCGCCTGAGTATCCTGCCGCCCATGCTTCCGGTGCATTCACCGCATTGAGGTTCCACTCTCGAGAACCGCCAAAGTACGCAACATCCGATAGTGGCGCGAGAGGCGATAGCAGGTCACTGCCAAGATCCGGCTGTTCTAGTTGAACATCCAAACTCAACTCATATCGGCTACCCCAGAAGGACCGTGTTTGAACACCAACGTAGTAAGTCCCTGCATCCAAGCTTGCGGTAATCGATTCGCTTGCTCGTCCGCTGTTACGCGAACTATCGATTAGCGATCCAGACTCGTCGGCAAATACCAAATCGACGTTGCGTGACAAGCCGGTTAAGTCAACGTCGACAACTCCATCACCGGAGACTTCAAATCGATAGATATCCAGACGATCGGCAAAGTTGACCGAACCCTGAACGGTGGTAGATCTGTTGATCGTCCCCAGGTCCAAGGCCGTGCCGAGTGTCGATCCTGCGTCAGCACTTGCCACTTGGGCAGACGAAGAAGCCGCTGAAACAATTTCTGCAGTTGGCTCAGTGACCTCAGAGCAACAATCGGCCGCCATCATTTCGCGGCTTTGAAGCGTCTGGATTTCGAGTCGTCGCCTCTTTACCGACTGTCTCTTACTGGCAAGCTGCCCTTTCCCAAGCAGCGAGGAACGTGCGGGAGTTGCCATGTGAATTTCCTGCGAGACGGGTGAAGGTGCAAATTCTTCTTAGCAGAATCGTTTTAAAACAAATCTTCAACTAACTCTAGACGTAATTCGCCGAATACTTGTTCCCGTAATTTGGCTGCAAATTGAAAACACGCGTTTTTTAAAAATCCCATCAGTTTGCGGCGGGTGATGCACGCAAATAGCAATCTCTAAAATACCTGCAGATTTACCGTGATCTCTCCCAGTGAGATGAATTCAATAGCATCACAGTCTGCTCCAGCTTGGATTGCTGTGCGCGCGAACACCATCAACTAAACCAAGCACTTCTTTGCTGCATCAATGGTTTCTTCAATGATTGCTTCTGTGTGCGTACGGCTGATAAACAATGCTTCGAATTGGCTGCATGGCATGTAAACGCCTTGTTCAATCATTTTCCAAAAGTAGTTCCCGAATGCACGACGATCGGATGCATCGGCGCCTGTCCAGTCATGAACTGGATTAGCATTGAAGAACAATGTCATCATGCTGCCGACACGCTGGATCTGATAATCGATGCCAGCTTCTTTTGCCGCTGTGTGAAATCCTGCTTCCAGCTGAGCTCCAATTTTTTCCAAGTAATCATAGGGCGGATCCTCTTTCAGGAGCTTCAGTGTTGTGCTGCCAGCTGCAACTGCAATCGGGTTTCCGCTAAGTGTTCCCGCTTGAAAGACTTTTCCTGCTGGTAGAACTTGATCCATGATTTCGGCTTTACCACCGTAAGCTCCCATTGGCATGCCGCCGCCAACGATCTTGCCGAGAGTTGTCATGTCGGGTGTCACACCGAACAGTTCTTGGGCACCGCCAAGGGCGAGACGAAAACCAGTCATCACTTCGTCAAAAATCAAGATCGCGCCGTCCGCTGTCGTTGTCGCGCGCAAACACGTCAAGAACTCTTTTGTCGGTGACACACAACCCATGTTGCCGACGACGGGTTCCAAGATCACAGCGGCGATCGTGCCAGCGTGTTGATCGAACGCATTCTTAAGCCCTTCGCAATCATTGTACGCCAATACGATTGTGTCGGCCCCGGCGCCAGCGGTTACTCCCGGCGAATCGGGCACTCCTAAAGTCGCAGCTGCACTCCCCGCGGCAACCAGCAAACTATCCACGTGGCCGTGATAATTCCCTGCAAATTTGATGACCTTGTCGCGGCCGGTTGCACCACGGGCGACTCGTATCGCGCTCATCGTGGCTTCCGTTCCACTATTGACCAAGCGAACTTTCTGGACGCTCGGGACGGCATCAATGATTTGTTCTGCTAACTGCGATTCGGCTTCGGTAGGCGCACCGTAGCTGGTGCCGCGGATGACCGCGCGATTGATCGCTTCGACGACTTGCGGTTGGGCGTGACCCAAAATCATCGGGCCCCAACTTCCGATGTAATCGATGTACCGTCGTCCATCGATATCATGCAGGTACGGCCCTTCAGCTTTTTCAATGAACAAGGGGCTTCCGCCAACGGCCCCGAATGCTCGTGCGGGACTGTTCACGCCACCAGGCATCAGGGCGCGTGCGCGTTGAAAAGCAGCGACGCTATTGTCACCGATCGGGAATTCTTGATTTGTCATGTATTCGTTTTAGAGGTTAAACCAGTAGCGTTTTGCCGCGAGAAGCGTGACCCTTGAATTGGATCTCTTGCTTCAATGCACGTGCGAAATCCAGGATATCTTAGCGGACGATTCGCCAACAGCGATGGATTCTGCGGTTCCGATAATCTTCGGGAACCGTTTGCTGTGAAATCTCGTGAACTTGAGTTGCCTGCACGTCGGCAGGGTCAAACTTGAAGCGACGAAAGTTGTTGGAAAAATAGACCAGCCCGCCGGGCGACACCAATGACAAGATCTGATTCAGCAGCGGAATTGCGTCCGTCTGAACTTTCCAATCTTGTTCCGTACGTTTGCTGTTGGAGAATGTCGGTGGGTCAAATACCACCAGGTCGTATTTTTTGTCTGCCGGATGGTTGCTGATAAAATCGCCAACGTCTTTGGCAAAGTAGCGATGTTGCTCACCATCCAAATTGTTCAGCGACATGTTGCTCCGAGCCCAATCCAAATACTGTTTTGACAAGTCAACGGTTGTCGTGTCACGCGCACCTCCGGCGGCTGCGTATACCGTGAATGACCCGGTGTACGCGAACAAGTTCAGAAACGACTTTCCTTTGGCGTCGTCACGAACCATGGACCTCGTCACGCGGTGGTCCAAGAACAGCCCGGTGTCTGCGTAGTCAGCGAGGTTGACCTGAAACTTCAAACCGCCTTCATTGACCGTGATCCGGTGGCGTTGATCATCAACCTTTTCATGCTGTGACTTTCCTCGCTGTCGCTCTCGGCGTTTCATGAACACATTGGCGCTGGGTATTTCCAGCGTATCGCTAGCAGTCTTGGCCATCAGATCCAGCCAGTTGCCATGCTGGGCGGGACTCCTTTCGTGCGGTCGCTCGAATTCAACGATATGCAAATGGTCTTCGTAACGATCGACGACAAGCGGAATCTCTGGAACATCCCGTTCATAAAGTCGATAGCAGGTGATGCCACGTTTGGTTGGCCAGCGGCGAAGGTGCCGAGCACGTTTGCGGAGCCGTGCTGCGAAAAGTTCGGCTTGGTGAGCAGCTTTGTCGTCCAGTTGGCCAAAGGCAGAACCGCCAGCCGCATGCACATGTGGTTTCTCATGAACCGATTCTTTGTCAACAACAGGTTTGGGACCATGGTATTGAAAATAGGTGCATTGAATGCGGCCGTTGTATAGCTTTCTACGTCGATCGGCCGATCGTCCAACGGTCCTTTCAAATCCAGGATAGGCGGTCAGGATGTAGTGTGACCAAGTCGGCAGCCTGCGCAGCATGTCCGGCATCGATTTGTAAAGTGCATCGAGTTCGTAGTCGTAGTCGTCACCAATTCGCTGTCCGTACGGCGGGTTCGTGATCAGGCAACCGAATCGACGCTTGCTGGAAATATCAAGTGCATCACCTGATTGAAAGTGTATGTCGTCAGCGACTCCTGCGCGAGCTGCGTTTTCCCGTGCTGCTGCCAAAATTCGTCCATCAATGTCACTGCCAAGAATGCGTTCTTCTAGCTGTTCGGTTTGCTGTGAAATGGCATCCGCGCGAACAGATTCCAAGAGGTCGGACGGGAATTCGATCCAGTCTTGAAAAGCAAACTCGCGCGTTAGCCCTGGAGCAATGTTGCGTCCGATCATGGCGGCTTCGATCGGGATCGTTCCGGCCCCGCAAAATGGATCGATCAGAGGTTTGCCGGCACGCCAGAAGCTCAGTTTTACCATTGCCGCTGCAAGCGTTTCTTTTAAAGGTGCTTTGGAAATCAAAGTTCGATAACCGCGGCGATGCAGACTCCGCCCCGTGGTGTCGATTGTCAACGACGCAACGTCCTTGAGTAATCCGATATCGACTTTGTATTCCGTTCCGGACTCAGGAAGTTCACTGGTTGTGTGACCCCGTAGCAGCGATTCGACCACAGCTTTCTTGACAGTTCTCTGACACGCGGGAACACTCGAAAGCTGTGATTTGATACTACGCCCGGTGACAGGAAAGCTGCCATCGATAGGAATGTAGCTAGCCCAATCGATCGCCTTGGTGGTTTCAAACAAGGCGTCAAAATCGGGTGCCGGAAACTCGGCGACTCGGATCAACACGCGGTCCGCCGTGCGCAGCCACACGTTGGATTTGCAGATCGTTTCGTGGGTGCCTGAGAAATGGACTCGCCCCGACTCCGCGATCTTGGCTTCGATGCCCAATGCCTCGAGCTCCCGCTTGACGATGGCTTCGAGGCCAAAAGCGCATGCGGCTGCGAGTTCAAATGTTCGTGAAGTCAATTTGCGGGCATTCGGTTTGAGTCAAAACTTGATGGCCCGAGATTCTATGCGATTCGCTTCATCGCCGCGACTTCCACAGCATCATCAATCCAAAGCTGGACGTCTTTGGCTTGGGGCGTCTTGCTGCTGCGAATGATCCGTTTGCCAGCCGACGTTTGCACCAATTCGACGATGCGCCCAGAAAGGTCCGTGGTTTCTTGCGCCGCCAAGTCGGCAGGTGTATTCACATCCAGTGCGACCAGCAATTGCGCCTTGTAGCCACACAAGGAGGGAATCGCGCACACCAATTGTGCCTGAGCTTGCCACTCAACCAACAGTTGTTGCCGAATCCACTTGGTGTTCAACGAGTTTTCCATTTCGCTGGGCGAGGCCAACAGGAACTGGCCGACCGTTTCGATCCCAATCTCGTGGAATCGTTTGGCTGTTTTTCGTCCAATCGAGGGTGCATCGACGATCTTGTCGCCCAACTTTAGTCGAGGCTGGCGTCGCTGGTGTCTCGTTTGCGTTGACGGTTTGCGCGGCAAATCATGCGTTTTTTCGGTCCTGTTTTCGGTGGGGCGAAGCTCGCCAATCGAATCCGGAGCGGCGGGCTCAGCAGCGGCTTTGGGTATCGCGCTGGGTGACGTGTTTTGCGCAATGACTGGTTGTTTGCGCTCGTCATTTTCGCGTTCATGTCGCACGCTTTTGACTTCGGTTGGCAGGTTTTCGACAACCGTGCCTGTTGTGTTGTATTCGCGAACAAGCGCCCGAACGGCTTGCTGCTCTTGATGCGATTCGATGTTGCGAATCACCCAAGCAATCGGAATTTTGATCGAAGCGAGCAGAGTTTGCGGCATCAAACTGACCGATGGGAAATCGGATTGCGATTCATCTGCGATCCGCTCCAAGACTCGTGCCCACCCCGTGATCGCGATGCCAAAGATACCAGCAAGCAGGTTGATCGATTCTTTGTCCAAGCCCAACTTTGGATTTCGGGCGCCTTCCTTCAGACGGTACCGCGCGATCAACTCGTTGTACGAACGATTCGCGACTTCTGCTCCACGGCGAATCGCGGCACTGATCCAATCCGGCTTGCTAGCCAGTCGAAACACGATCTTGTGCTCACCTTCTTGCCAGCGATTGTGGATCATCGAATAGCTCTTGCAGACGCTCCATTCCATTGGTCGATGAACGATCGATTCAATGCTTGACTGCGCGGTATGCAAAGGCATCAATGGGTCAGTGAAGTAGTGGCTTAGTACTCCGGCAGCATAAGCCGCCTGTGGCCACTGTTTGTGCTTGATACAGTCAAGCAATTTTTCGCGCCAACGCTCCGCGGCCTTGGGTGCGCCGCCCCAATATCCATCTTTGACATGGACGACATGATTTCGAAAGTCACGAAATTTCTTGTCGGGATCTTTTGCGCCTGTCAGATACTCGTGGTGATATTTGAGTAACAAGTCACCAAGCTGTTTGCCGCGAGTCGTTGTCACGTGTGTCAACGCATCGACTGCAAAGTAGTGGTGAGTGCTGCGACAGTGAGCTGCCTTTAAGATTGACAGTAAAGCATTCATGAGTTCCTCGCACACGCTGGAAAGATGCGGTTGATTCGCACGTTTTGCTATCGTCAGTGTCGTGAAACTCAAACGCGAGTCTTGGCTTTTCCGACGACATCGACTTTATCGGTTATCGACCATCGGTAGTCTTTCGCGCTAGCCGATATTTGCAGCTAAGAGAATTTGCCATGAAGCATCCATGTGTGGCGCCGGTGTGGCTCTTTGGCGTTTTTGTCTGGAATCAGGTTGCGATAAACCCACCACCAGACGCCTTGGTTGGTTTCGATTCGGTAGTAGTCGCGCCGAATCGACGGTCCATGCCACCAACCGGTTTCAATTTTCTCAGGCCCCCAATAGCGAGTGATTTCGTGGATTTTGCCACCCTGACGAAATGAAGCCGGCAATTCGTCGGCTGCCGTTTCGTTCATTGGATGAAGTGGAAGCGGAGAGGCGAGCAAAGTGACCGGGCGGCGCATCGCATCATTTGCCGACGGTCGAAAATGCATGTTGGCGTGCTCCGACTGTGGTTGGCTGGTCGTGTTTGCGGGCTGATCTTGCAATGATCGCCGGAGCTTCGGTGATTGACCGGTCAGCGGATAGAGTTCATGCGATTTTTCGGGCAACGGATTATCGCTTCGCTTGACGCCCAACACAGATTCGCGTCCCAATCGCCCGCTTAGCGAATCGACCATTCGTGACAGCGATGCAGGCGTTGCTTGATCGTTTTCAAATAGTGAATTTTGCGAACTACTCAGTGGAGCGGTGAGCGGAATGTTGACGCAGATATCCGATACGGGAGCCGGCAACTTGCGTTCTTCGATGATCCGCAGAACCAAACCCAGGATGTGCTGGGTATCACAAGTCGGAGCGAAGAAACCAACCTCAAAAGTCAGCGGTCGATGATCCACCAATGTCAATTGGCAAGCCAAGCGAAGTGCCCCACGCTTATCGGTTGACAGTCCCACTTTGACTTCGTCGATCAGTTTGCCGATGCGATTTTGCAAGATCGCGGGGTCGGCAGTCGGATACTCCAGCGCCAGGTTGCTAGTGTATTCTGCAGACGCCCGATACATAGGCAACGGCTCATCGACTTCGCCTAATAATTGACAGATACGATCAACGAGTTTCGTTCCCAGGCGTGTTGCTAGACCGTCTCGCGGAAGGCCCAGCAGTGCTCCGATTGTGCCAACTCCCAGACGCGAAAGTGTCGCGGTCGTCGTCGGCGGAATACGCATCGCCTGGACGGGCAATGAATTCAAAATCTTCATGCAGCCAGCATCATTGACTGTCGGAAAGACCGTTTCGTCGTCATGAAAGTGCGCCAGCGACCAAGCGGTTTGTGCATTCGACGCGATTGCCATGCGTCCAAAAACGCCAATCAATTCTAAACGACGCTTTGCCGCTTTGATCAATCCAGCTTCGCCGCCAAACAAGTGATCGATGCCGGTGATGTCGCACAAAAAGGCTTGCGGTTGATGAAGGTCTCGGCCGTCCCACGTTTGCTTGTCCAGCTTTTCGATCGACACCAATGGCGTGATATTTTGCTGCAAGTCGCCTGCAATTTGCTCAAGAGCTTGACGATCCAAATCGGGATCGTGCTCGGATGTAAAAATGGCCCCACCATAGCGAGCCATCTCACTGGCTTGAGCGATCGGCATCGCCGCGCGCACACCCATTGCAGAAGCCTGATCACAACATGCAACTACCAATCGCCCACGTCGTGGATGCTGATGCCACAACACGATTGGTTGTTCAGGCGGGCGATCACGCTCGACGCTGCTGGCGGTCAGTTGACCGCGCAGTCGCTGGATTGGCCAATTGGGAAGCCAAATGCACAGCAGCCGTTTCATGAACTGGATTCGTTGGCAAGGGAACAGGATTGATACGTGCCGAATCGTCGATTTGAACTTGAGCACTTTGCCCAATGACACCACCACGACAGCGATCCAACGTCACTTGCAAAAAACGATTTGCTGATGAAGTTTGTCGCAACGCTGGTTTGGTTGTTACATAAAAACGCGTTTCTGCAAAGCTCGGCTGCCCGCGAACGGATTGGTCACGAACCAGAAAACCGGGTGTGTTACCAATTTCGGCCGCCAACTGAAAACGCCTTGCGTCACGGTCATCCAAACGCCCATGGACAATCGCCCAAACTCCAGCAACGCTCTCACATCGCAACGCTTGGTCGATCGACCAAACGAAATCTGCACGCTGTTGGGGACGCACCAAAATCATTTTCTCGTACGCAATCCCAAACGCGCTGGCAGCCGGCGGATAAAAGTCTCCTTGTTGGTCAACGATGACCAATGGGCCTGCGGTTTGACGTAAATGGTTAGCGGCAGCGATCAATGAAAGCGTTGCCGCACCACTGCTATCAGAACTTGCCAGCCATTCAGTTAAGGCGGCAATTTTCAAACCACCTGTTGGCAGCAGCGAATCAATCTCGTGACTGCCCGTGCTGATCTGATCCTCGGAAATTTTGCGAGCCGTTTGGACACAACCAATTTTGTGACGCAATTGCTGCAAGGTGTCTTGAAGATCGTCGTTTTGAATCTTGGCTGGAGTTTCCGAAACACCCTCATCCAATGCTCTCAGGGAAAGCCCAGAGCAGGTAGCCGAAGAGTGCGGGGAGCCAGCGGCGGCTGGCGTTTGGTCGATAGGTGGACTTTCAGTACCCACAGTCCCAGGTCTGAGTTTTGTCGCCTTAGTGTCCAGCCGAGAAGGGCGATTGTTGTTACCAAGCGTTTTTTTCATGCGCTTTTCAGGCTGAAAAAACGCAAACGTTTGTTGAGCCGCCATCGTAGCGCCTTGGATTTTTGGTAAGTTTCACCAAGGGCAAAACTTGAGTTAGAATGAATACGACTGGTGACTCAGCGCGTGAGCAGCATTTGTCCCTGGCTCCTTGCCCGGTTCTTGCTAGTAAATCCGCTAGCTGATGCTATCATTGAAGTGCTGCTATTTAACTGAACATCTGTGCGGTCTGCCAGAGTTTTTGGAGAAAGAATTTATGATGCAACGAATTCGTTGGTTCCTATTGATCTTGGGGATCATCGTCTTGCTGGTGGTTGCATTGGCCAACCAAAAGCTGGTCGAAATCAAAATTCCTTTGCTTTTTGCAGGCGAAGTGAATGTTTCGACATTGTTACTGGCTTCAACGACTCTGGGGTTTTTGTTTGGCGCATTGATGACCGCGTGGATGTTGCGCAGTCATCGAAAAAGCAAAGCGGCCGCCGCCGACGTGGCAACGACAGCGGCCGCAGATCCCGCTGATCCGTCTGGGGATACCTCCGCCGGAGAGAGTTGATAAACCGGATTGTTGATATCCGGATTGGTCATTGATTAGTCTTGGCTGCCCTTTCTGCCCTTTCTGCCCTTTCTGCTCGGCGCTTGGCAGCCAGTTCGTATCGCAATAGCACCAGGCGAGCCAACTCGCCCATGTGGTTCAGCCCAGATTTGTGTTCATGCGCCAAGGGCTGGCGAGCGGACGCATTCACAGGAACCGCCAAAGCCGCTTTGTTGGTCTCAGCGACCGTTAATGGAGTGATGTTGGGAGCAACATTGGTATTTGCTGGGGCGTCGAAAAGTAGCATTTGTGTCATCTGAGCCAACTCCTGGAAAATCGTTTGCGAGCGATCAATCACTCAACAAAAAGATTGTTGGCGCCCCCGATGACACGTTTGGTCAGAGTGCGAAAAGAAAGTAGCTTGGCCGCCCCTGGCCGAGAATTGCACAGATTCGGCCGCCCGGTGTTTTTACAGCATCTAAAAGTGATTCGCCCTGTTTGTTATGGGCACCTAACAATCTCTGGCAGCGCCGCTAAAATCATGGCATGACTGAACAACAATTCTTAACTACGCCCCTAGATCAGTGGCATCGATCCGCCGGAGCCCGCATGGTTCCGTTTGCTGGATACGAGATGCCCATTTACTATTCATCGATTGTTTCCGAGCACAATGCGTGTCGGTCATCGGCTGGATTGTTTGACGTTTCTCACATGGGCCGATTGCGTTTCGACGGCGAAGGCAGCGAGCTACTGCTGGACCATTTGCTAACCCGCAGGATCTCGGATCTTGGAATTGGCAAGGTGCGGTACGCGTTGATGTGCAACGCCGATGGCTGTGTGCTAGACGATGTGTTGGTCAGCCATTTAGAAACCCCATCGCAGCGACGGTATCACTTGATGGTGGTCAACGCGTCGAACCACAAAAAAATTGTGAAGTGGATCGAACCGCATCTTGCGGATTTTCCTACCGTCACCGTGACCGATCGAACCGAACTGACGGCCATGATTGCCGTCCAAGGTCCGATGGCCATCGAAGTTTGCAACCGGCTGTTCGACATCGACATCAGCAAACTGAAATACTACACAGCCCGAGTCACCGAACAGATGAAGAAGCCTGTCGTTGTCAGCCGCACAGGCTACACCGGCGAAGATGGCTTTGAATTGATCGTGCGTGCAGAGGAAGCCAACCGGGTTTGGGAAAACATCATGCTGGCAGGCCGCGAGCACGGATTCACCGCTGTTGGATTGGGAGCCCGCGATACATTGCGAATGGAAGCCGGCATGCCGCTGTATGGTCACGAGCTGGACGAAAGCACCAATCCAATCGAAGCTGGCTTGAAGTTCGCTTGTAATCTAAAGGATCGGTCATTCATTGGTGACCAAGCGATACGAGATACAATCGAATCAGGCCCCAAGAAAGTACGAATCGGGTTGATTCCCGAAGGAAAGCGTCCCGCACGAGAGGGATGCGAAGTACTGTCGGCGAGCGGCGAAAAAATTGGTGTCGTGACCAGCGGTGGACCATCACCCACGCTTGGGCATCCGATTGCAATGGCGTATGTTGATGCAAGCCACGGAAATGAATCAAGTTTTCAAATCGACATTCGTGGCAAGCAAATCAATGCGAACGCTTGCAAGATACCTTTTTATAAACGAACAACTTCGTAAATTCATCTTCACAAGAACTGAATCACAATGTCTAGAGATCCAAGCACACTCTTGTACGCCGAAAGTCATGAATGGGCCGATGTTGCCCAAGATGGCGATGACAGAATTGCAACGGTTGGCATTTCTGCGTTCGCAATCGAACAGTTAAACGACTTGGTCTATATGGAACTGCCCGAAATCGGCAAAGCTGTTTCGGCCGGCGAAGAAATGGGCGAAGTTGAATCCGTCAAAGCAGTCAGTCCGTTGTACAGCCCAGTGGGCGGTGAAGTCGTCGAAGTTCACGAGGGACTTCCTGATTCTCTTGAACAGCTTAATGAAGACCCTTTTGATTTTGGCTGGATTGTAAAAATCAAAATGGCTGCCGATGCGAGCGTGGACCACTTGATGGATCACGCTGCCTATGAAAAACAGTGCGCTGCTGAAGGATGATCGGCCGCTTGTTGCCATACGAGATTGGTGACGCTGCTTGGAACATGGCCGTTGACCAAGTGATGCTGGAATCGACGCAAGAGTCGGGCCAGCCGACCCTGCGGTTTTACGGTTGGAATCAGCCGACGCTATCACTCGGCTACTTTCAAAACCTATCAGCTCGTGATCAACACCCTGCCAGCGCCTCTGCCCCGATAGTCCGTCGATCGACCGGTGGCGGCGCGATTTTGCATGATCGCGAATTAACCTACAGCCTTGCGTTTCCCGTTAGCGCAGCAGCAACCAAAAAACGGCAAGAGCTGTATGAACTGATCCACGTCGTGATTGCACAACAGCTAAGAAAACGAGGGGTCACAGCGACCGCCTATCGTGCGGATGGACGAACTGCTGGTAACGAATCAGAGTTCCTGTGTTTTCGGCGACGGACCGACGAAGACTTAGTTGTGTCAGGCTACAAAGTGATGGGCAGTGCCCAGCGCAGAACTCGCAACGCGGTACTTCAACACGGCAGCCTGCTGTTAAATTCCAGTCCAGCAGCGCCCGAGCTACCGGGCATCAATGATTTGACGGGCCTGTCACTTTCAGATGAAATTCGCGGTCCAATTAGCGATTCGTTGGGTCAAGCACTTCAGGTTCAGTGGCGGCAACAAGGCGTGACCGCTGAGGAAGAGAAAGAAATTCAAGCCGCAAAAGCAGGTCGATTTGATGCAAAAGACTGGCTTGAACGCAGAGCATAGCCCGATTGGGTGGTGCAAGCTGTGCGATACTGCGGATAAACCAGCATTAACTGGGATTCTATCGACGCCTGAATCCCGTAGAATGTAAAATCAGGCACGGTGGATGAGCCGCCTGCTTTTCATACTTTTCATACTTTTCAAAACGCCTGCATGGAAAGCAGTATGGCCGGCTCTTTGTTTTGTGCACGTAAAGACTACGGGTGATTGATGCAAGTTAAATTGAAAGTTTTGACGGGCGGCCATGAAGGCAAGGAAATTGGTCTGGGCACAGATAAGTTTCTGATTGGACGAAGCGATAGCTGTCAGCTTCGCCCTAAGAGCGAGGCCGTTAGTCGAAAACACTGCATTATTGTTGTGCGTGACAACAAAGTTCTGATCCAGGACTTGAAGAGTCGCAATGGGACTCATGTCAACGAAAAGAAGCTGCCTGCTGACAAAGCAAAGATTTTAAAAGGTGGCGACGAAATTCGAATCGGCAAGCTGAAATTCGAGGTACTTATCGAGCATGGCTTGCAGGCACCCAAGAAACCACAAGTTGCTGATGTCGATGATGCGGCAGCACGAACCGTGGAAGCGGGAGCGGACAGCAAGTTCGAGGAAGTCGACGTTACGTCTTGGCTGGATGAAGCTGACCAAATTGATCGTGTCCGAAAATTGTCGGATCCTGATACTCGGCAGTTTCAAATCGAAGACACCAAGCAACGAGCCGAGAACTCCCCAGAAAGCGGTGATAGTACTGAATTGTCAGTCGATGATTCCAAGGCTCTCACGAAAAAGCAACTTTTAGAAGCGAAGAAGGCAAAAAAAACGCCCGGAAAGCTCCCACAGGGTGCCATGAACCAATCAAAAGATAGTTCGCGAGATGCGGCCGATGATGCGTTAAAGAAGTTCTTTAGCGGACGATAGTCGTTCCAGTTGGATCGCGAACTCAATTCCGGCGACACACCGAGTTGAATATGAATGAATCCAATGCAATTCTGGTCCAGCGTTTTCGCGATCAAGATCCATCTGCTTTTACAGAACTATTTGGTCGCTACCATTCCCTGGTATTCGGCGTCTGCCTCAAGATGCTAAGGCATCGGCAAGATGCCGAAGATGTAACCCAGGAAACTTTCTCGCGGGTTGCAAGGTATATCCATCGTTGGGACAGCGCAAAACCCTTGGAACCTTGGCTGGTTGCCATCGCAGGGAATCGTTGCCGAACCCATCTTTCCAAGCAAAGAACCCACCAGCCGTTATCCGCAGCTGTCGAGCCAAGTGCTGATGAAGACGGACAACAACAGGCCGCAGATTCGCTTCGTGAAGAAGTGTCGCTAGCGATGCTGTCGCTGCCGGCAAAACAACAAGAAGCGTTTCGTTTGTTTCATGAGCTAGAGTTGAATTACACCGAGATCGCGGAACGAATGTCCTGCCCACTGGGCACCGTAAAGACTTGGGTGCATCGCGCTCGCCGCCAAATGGTGCAGCGTTTGAGGGACAGGAGTGTTCTAGGTGGCCAAAAAAATCAGCCTGTATCGGAGTGTCGATCATGAAGTGTAGTGAGTTTGAACAACGATTTCACCAATTGCTGGACGATAGGTTGTCACCCGAAGATGACTTGGAATTGCTAAGCCACGCGGAGCAATGTGCCGAGTGTGATCGTGATCTTGTCATTTGGAGCAAGATTGATTCTGTGTTTGCTGACCAACCTGCCGCAGTTTCGATGACTGTCTCAAGCTCATTTCGTGATCGAGTTTTTTGGCGAGCAGCATCTGTGGTCGGCGCTGTTGCCGCTGCCATCCTATTCGTTGTCTTGCTGAATCCTTTTATGCCCAAGCAACCGAAGACGTTTGCTCAATCACGACCCACCGCAGTTCAGTCTCCCGTTGTTGATCCAATCCAATGGTGGGAATCCGTCCAAGGCCAAGATTGGTTGGCGGGAACGATGCCAGCAGTTCGTTCAATGCAAAACGGCGTAGCACCGCTTGGGCGATCGTTTAAACATGCCGTTACTATTTTGACTAGAACTGGAGCGAAGGCATCGTGAATAATTCGGCAAGGCAGGATCGGCGTACTCAAAAAAATCACTGTTTGAGTCCCGGTGTTTGTGGTCTTGCCATCTTGCTTCTGTTCACTTGCCTGAACGCTAGCCATGCCGATCAACGTGTGCGGCTAAAGAATGGACTTTCGCTACAAGGTCTGTTAGCCGAAATTGCTTCTCTGAACAAAAACCCGTTTTCGCAAGCGGCGGCCAACGGCGGATCAAGGCCAATTTTGTTCGTCGATGATGGGCTGCGGCGCGTCTACGTTCATCGCCGCGGAATGGTCGTTGGCGATCCAGTCCAAGCACCTTCAATCGAGGCGTTGTTTGAATTCAAGCAACTTGTCGCCAACAGTAAAACGGGAGTGGCAGGTATCGGTTCGGTCTACGGGGTTTCGCCGTTCGATCAGTATGGCCGCCGGTTCATCAAGTTGCGTGGGCCAAAAGGGGAAACGCTACCTCTTATACAGGGCATCACCGAACTGAACGCGAGATACGCAAAGCTGGAATCTTTAAAAGGAATCCCAAGTCTATCCTGGGACATGCGTGTAGCCACTGCGACCCTGGATTCGACAACCCTTCGTCGAATTTTTGCTCGTCGTGTCGATCAAAAGAATCTAAACAGCCGTCTGGAGGTCGTGCGATTTTTCATTGAATGCGATCGATATGCCGACGCGCATGCGGAATTAGAAACGATCTTGATTGACTTTCCTGTACAAGGAAAAGAACTCCGCACCCAACTGATTGGCATCACCGAAGAACAAGGGCGCCAGCTAATACAAGAAGCCAAACGACGGATCAAAGCGGGCCAACGTGGATTCGCCAAACGGGTCTACGACGGGTTTCCTTTGAATGCAGTCGGACGGCTGACCAGAACGGAGATCCAAGTCGAACTAGCCAAGCTTGACAAACCAGATCAAGACTGCAAAACGCTCGTGCAAGCACTTAAAGATCAGGTGGCACTACTCAAAGCCAACCAATCAGCAGCGTTGACGCCGATTGTCCAAGAGATCGAAGCAGGACTCTCTGCTGATACATTGCCTAGGCTGAACGACTATTCGCGCCTGCGGGATGCTCAGAACCTGCCGCTAGACAGCCGCGTGTCCTTGGCGATTTCTGGATGGATACTCGGGCAGAATGCGAACCAACAGAACCTAAAAGTTGCCGTTGCTCTGATCCAGATTCGTGGACTTGTATTCGAATACTTGTCCACTGCAAACGCGCCCCGGCGCGAAGCAATTCTGGAACAACTACGCAACCTGGAAGGTGCCCAGCCAGAGTATGTCGCGCGAATGCTACCACTGTTGCCGCCCGTAAAACCTTGGCTAGATGGAGCTGGGAAATCGACAGGAATGCATGTTGTCGGGCCGCCTGAAGATGCTCGTGATCCAGCGATTGTTGTTCCCGACTACACCATCCAATTACCACCCGAATACAACCCACTCAGGTCCTATCCTTGCATCATTGCCGTGGGAGCGCCAGGTGTGTCGCCTGAGCAACAAATCGATTGGTGGGCAGGACCAATCGACCCAAGGACTGGGGACCGCGCGGGGCGTGCAGCACGAAATGGCTACATCGTGGTTGCCCCGAGATGGACACGACCAGGACAACGCACCTACGAATATACGCCTCGAGAACAACAGCGAGTATTGGTTGCCATGCGAGACGCCATGCGTCGCGCATCGATTGACTCAGATCGAGTCTTCATCGCAGGTCATGACGGCGGCGCGACGGCAGCTTTTGACATCGCCGTTTCGCACCCCGATTTATGGGCGGGACTCGTCTCCTTCAATGCGGAACCTAAAAAGACCCTCGACCACTACGGCCCCAATGGCGAGCATGTCCCAATGTACTTTGTCATGGGCGAGCTGGACGGCGCTCCCATGCCGCTAATTCGCATCGGTCCAACTTTGGACAGGTACGTAAAGGTACGCAACGATGTCATGATTGTGATGTACCGAGGACGTCCGAGTGGCTATTTCCCAGAGGAACTGCCGCAAATATTCGATTGGCTGAACCTGCAAACCCATACTCGAAAACCAATCCCACAAAAGATTGCCGCAAAGACGATGCGCGATGGTGATTCTTTCTTTTGGTGGCTGGAACTTGACCAGTTCAAGCCTGGGACGGCGATCGACCCCATACTTTGGGATCAGGCGGAAAAAATTCGTGCAGCACCTGTGGAAGCATCAGTTGGTGCCGACAACAACATTCGTATTGGCCAAGGTCCAACAGACCGTTTTCACATTTGGCTCGCTCCCAACATGGGAGTCGACTTATCAAAAGCGATTACGATTCGTTTACGAACACGGCGCTTTGATTTTGAATTCAAAGGCGAACTGAAGACATTGTTGGAAGATACTCGGCGACGCGCTGACCGCAAACGTCCTTTCTGGGCACATGTCAGCATCCCATAGCCGACGATTCAATTTCTGTTTTCTAAAGTAGCTCGACCATCCAAGATTCACTTTCCCATACGTGCGTTTTCACCTATCCGGTCGCCATCGCCAATGTCCTTGCGAGCAAATTCA
>CAYNNP010000069.1:0-25941 GCA_964398215.1 uncultured Pirellulaceae bacterium
GCCAGGGTTGCACTCACTCATGATTCAGAAATCTTTGAGCCGCAGGGCGATAGCCCCGGTTTCGAGCGCAGCCAGGCCGTCAATAACCGGGGCTATCGCCCATCGGCTCATTTGCCCCGTCGGCTCAGTAAATCGCGGAAAGTCTTGGCAACTTCCGCTACGGCTGAACTCAAAGTTTTTCAACACTGATCAAGCACTGGCTACTTCAATTCTTTGAGACGAATGTTTTTGAATTCCGTCCACATCGGTTTTCCGGCGTGCAATTGCAACGCCAATATTCCTGAACTGAGAGCGTTGGCGTGCTGGTCTGTGAAGTCCATTACCAGCCGGCCGTTCAGATAGTGCTGAATCTGATTGCCCTTGGCGACAATAACCACATCGTTCCAGTCGTCGACCTTCATCAACTCTTTGAACCCAGCTTGGTCGATCAAGTCGTCTCGTTCGACTTTTTTCTTGCCGCCCTTTGTGTAAATGATCTTTTGTCCCACAACGCTTAGTCGACCTCGCTTGCCTTTCTCGTCGTAAATGAACGATGGCACGTTGGGAAATACTTCTTCGTTGCGGATCTCGTGTTGGTATCCACGGACGACCCATTTGTTGCGCACTTTTCCTTCGGTGACATGTTCCGATCGATACTGGATTCCCGAATTGTTGATCGCGTTGCAGCGAAACGAAATACGCAGCTCGAAATCCGCGACTTTGCCTTTCTGCCAGATCAAGAATGTATTTCCCTTAGCGGCTTTTTCCGCCGTCGTTTCACCACGGATGGCACCGTCTTTGGTGGACCAAAGTCGCGGGTCACCGTCCCAGCCATCCAAGTTTTTTCCATTGAACAGAGTCTTGTACTCGCCGGTTTCTGCAGGTGCTTTCGCAAAGGGCTTGTCGGCGTAGGTGATTGCAGACAGAAGCGTTAGAAACGACAGGGATAGAAGCAGACGCATGGTTGGAGTCTCCGGGGAATATCTAGTTTGCAGTATCGCTCTATGAGTATGATCCAATTTGGATGCGGATTCCAACGGGCTTAACAAAAGAAGAAGCTACTTGACTGAAAGGCCGTAGCGGTTTGCCGAAAAAGAGGGTTTGTTGATTAAGTCGTTCAACCGGCAGCCGAAGGCACAGGTTTTGGAGTTGCGCTTTTACGTCAGGCATTGGTTTTTGGTAACCCGAAGCGTGAGTTTCGAAGTTGCGATTTTGGCACAATGTTTCAAGATTCGTTTGTGCGACTGGATGAAACCGAGAGAAAACCAGCCACGGAGTGGCTGGCGAATTGCAGGGCAACATCAGTTCCTGAACGGTCAAGTAAATTACGTTGGCGATGTAATTTGCGGCATAAGCAGTGCAGCGTTTTCAAAAAGCGCAACTCCAAAAAGCGTGAGCGAGGTGACCAAGGCTAGCTGAAAAAAAGGCGTTTGGCAGTGTCTCGTAGAATGAAGTTTTTGTCACTTTCAGATAAAAACTCACAGCGGTCGCGTATCAGGGCGATCGAAGCTTCGTAATTGTGGTCGCCTTGAACTTGATAGGGACAGTCACTTGCCCACATCAAACGTGATGCACCGAACGCGTCCAGCATCCGCCGAATCATTGGCTTGAGATCGTCATAGGGAATTGCTTTCTTTCCTAATGCATAAAACGCTGACGTTTTCACATGAGCCTTTGGGAATCTGCCCAGTCGAGACAACGCATCGACATGTTTCGGATCGATTTTGCCACTGACACCGGTGCGTGCAAAGTGATCAACAACGACTTTGGTGTCGGGGAATCGCGTGCACATTCGGTCGATATGCTGCAGGTCATCGGGGTTGATCAAAGGGCAAACGGCAAGCCCATGTTCAGCAGCAGTTTTCCAGACTTTGGCCATGCCTGCATCGTTGACCCAATTGGCGGCGTCATCGCCTCGGGCATGAATGCGAAAACCTCGCACACCACCCTCGGCAAGTTGCTTCATCTTTGCTGCGACATCAACCTGGTGATGATCAACGATACCCACTCCCGAAAAAACGCCAGGATGATCCTTGATCGCTTGCAACATGTACGAATTGTCGTAGCGATAAAAACTCATTTGAATCAGAACGATCCGGGTGACGCCAGACGGTTTGCTGTGCGCGAACAACTCGCCGGGCGTGAAGCTCGGCGGTTGCATGTTGGCGATTTTGTAGTTTTTGTTCAGCGGGTATTTTTTTGTGTCCGGGGTCCACACATGAACATGCGCGTCGATCCAGCCATCTGCCTTGTCATCAGCGATAACTTTTGTTGCCGCGTTAGCAACTGAAACTGCGGCACTTGTCACAATGAATTTTCGCCGATCCAACTGCATCGTATTGCCTGTAATTGCGTGGGCTAAGAAACTGGCTTATGTAAAGTTCTCGATGAATCGACGATAGATACGTTCAGCCATCAAGACTTCTTTGCAACTAATGTACTCGATCGCCGCGTGTGCTTGGTCAATGCTGCCGGGGCCAAAAATGATACTGGGAATTCCGATCGCGCCAAACTTACTGGCGTCCGAACAAAACGGGACGCCAATCGGCTGTGCAGCCAATCCGTCGTCGCTGAGAACCTGCGTGAGCACCTGGACGGCTTGTGTATCAGGGCTCGTTTCCAAGGGCAGGTCGGTCAGCATCGGAGGCTGCATGGTGATCTGCATGCCGGGTGTTTTTGCGGCCAGTTGATCCATCAATTGCTGGTACTCCGCCAAAACTGAATCCGGAGTCTCGCCTGGCAAGATCCTGCGATCAATCTCGATTTCGCAGAAAGCGGGAACCAGATTGACTTGAACGCCGCCGCGGATCACGCCAACGTTGCACGTTGCGGTGCCCAACAGCGGGTGAGTCTTTGTTGCCAGCCTTCGACGATCGGCGGACAGCGCATCGACGACTTTTGACATGTGTTCGATCGCGTTTGTCCCCAAATCAGGTTTCGCGGAGTGCGCCGCCTTGCCGTGTGTTTCGATCTTCCAACGCACAAGGCCTTTGCTGGCGGTGACCGCTTTCAGGTCGGTCGGTTCGGCCACAATCGCTGCCTCTGCAGTGAAATCTTCGCAGAGCTTCGCGACGCCACGGTACGAGTACTCTTCATCGATCACTGCGGCAAACACAACGTCGACTGCGGGCACAAAATCCTCTCGAGCAAGATCTGTGATCGCCATCATCATTGCAGCCATCGGGCCTTTTGTATCGCAGGCACCGCGGCCATACATTTTCCCGTCGCGAATCTCTGGTTCCCAAGGTGGGATTTCCATGCCCGATACGGAGACGGTGTCCATGTGAGCTTCTAAAACAATTCTGCGACTGCGATCGCGCCCCGGCAAAGTCACTAACACGTTGGGTCGCTGCGGCAAGACATCCACGCGCGAGACTTCGACTTGTAATTGGCCAAAATACTTTTCAACAAAGTCCGCCATCGCAGACTCTGGGACTCCGCCTTCGTAATTCGGATTGACGCTGTTGATGCGAATCAAATCCGCAAGCAAGGCGATCACGGGTGGTATCGATTCACTCATTGCGAACGTTGCCAAGAGAGCATACTGGCTAACCAAGGTTGGTCTAAATGTCCGTCAACTGGAACACCATGGTAAAAGCTTGTGGAGCAGGTTAGTCCTGGCCCGCATGGCCTTCTTTATAAAGCGGCATGTGTCGGTAGTAGACTTCCATGCAATAGAGTGACAGGCACGTTGTGTAGAGCCGACCGCTATTGCGTCCCCAAGAATCTTGTTGCGGCGCCCAGCTTCCTGCTTCTTTGCCAGATTTGACTTGTGCCTTTGGCAGTTGCTCTCTCATTTCGTCATTCCACACTCGCCATGGCGATCCGCCATAGTGGTGCAAAACTTGGGTCGCGTAGTACCAGTAGTAAACATCACGATCGCGCATGTTGAACGGAGATCCGTCGACCAGCGCCATCGCGCCCCGTTTCAGTGCCGGTTCATCGCGTTGCCATCCCAAATACTGGCGGCACAAAAGCCCCTCGGCCGTCATGGCGGGACTTGGGCCACGGCCAGGCTGGTAGGCGTACGCAGCACCTTCATAACTTTGGACGGAAGTCAAGAAATCATCGATTCCAGCCCACACCGGCGTATGAACTTCTAGGCCAGCGGCTTCACCGCTCTTGAGTGCCATCACGAACCAGCCAGTTACCGAAGTGTCCGCGTCAAATTTTGGTTGGTATCGCCACCCGCCTTCGTCTGATTGAGCATCCATGGCAAAGTCCAGTGCCAGTTGAGCACGTGGGCGAAGCCAAGAATCTTTGGTCATTCCATACAGCTCGCAAAGCACGATTGTTGCTTGAGCTTGAGAGTACATTTTTTCGTGCCCGCGCGACTTGCCTGCGACCAGCCCGCTTCTGTCTTGCAGCCCAACTAGATATCGAATTCCCTTATCGACAACGTCCTTATACTCACCGCTCATGTGTGTATTGCCATCACCCAGAAACGCCAAGAGCGCCATGGATGTCGCCGCACAAGGATTCTCGGTCAGTGCCCCATCATCGTAAGGACCTTGCATGCTCCAACTGCCGTTGCGTTTTTGATTCTTTTTCAACCATGCCAATCCAAGTTTGACCGCGTCCTCCGTTTCTTTTGTGCCACCATAAATCGCAAGCAACGCTTTTCGCATCGCGCCGGTGCGTCCGTTGAACATCGGCTTGACAATCTCAACCGCGACGCTGGCTTCGGAGCCAAGATCAAGGGGAGTCAATTCAATGGTCTCGGTCAGTTCCGGTGCATCAAAAATCTCGGGAGTCGGTTCTTCGGTTTCCAAATCGGAAAGCGTATCGACTTCGACCACGTCCTCGGGTGCATCGATTGAAAACTCGGCCAGTTCAACTTGTGCCTTTTCCTCTGAGTAGCCGAATTCCAGAATCATGTTCTTGACGCCACCACCGACGTCGGTGCTGAACAGTGCCAGGATCAACAACAGCACCAAGTGCACGACGGTGCTGACTAGCCACGATGGCATTTCTCGAATTAGCTTGTCGTCTTCCAGTTCCTGGTCGCCGACCAATTCTGTTGGTGGCGGCGCTTCGGGAGAAGCAAGAATCCCTGCGGCGCGTTTCGCTTGCTTCGCCTCTTTGACTTGCGATGCATGGCGTTCAATCGATTGCAGTTCACCGCGCCAACGAACTCCCTTTGCCGAACCAACACCAGAAGCAACCTTGGTTAAGTCAGGTCCCGGGCGAAGCGGTGGCAAAGTACTGCGCGGTGGAGGCGGTGGCGGAACGGCCACCTTTTTTGGATCCAAGTGAGATGCCGGTCGTACTGGCGTGGCAACTGGCTGCTGTGGAATGGACTGCTGCGGAATTGGCTGCTTTGCAACTTTTACTGCCGGCTGCTTTGGAATTTTGGCGACAGGTTGTTTGGCTGGCGCCGCTGGTTTGCGCGATGGAGGTTTGGGAGCTGGCGGCGGGCTGTTTGTTTTTTTGATTGGGGTGGCCACTGGCATATCGTCCAGCTTGCCGGTCGATGGCGCAGGCGGTGGTTTTGACGCTGGTGGCGGAGGTGGGACCGCGCCATTTGCGAGCGTCTGCCTGGCAGCAAATTCTGCTGATGAGGGGACAGAAGAATCGGAATGAAGATCTGTGTCAGACATCAAAAGCTCAAACGCATCCCGCGGCTCACAAAACAGTTTTCATAACAGTCGGTTCAGGCGAGCGAGATGGGTAGATTGAATCGTTGTATCGAAAAAACGCGCCCACGTCGCCATGTTGATTAGGCTTTCAAGTTTACCCGCAATTGAGCACGTGCGTCGAATTGTTTTTTTGGGCAAGCTGATTTCGGCGTTTGACTGGTAGAAAACACGGCTTCTGAGGGGTTTCGCGGGCAATCTCAGGGTCGAATGCTGGAAACATGGAAACTTTAGATCGAGGCAAACGGTGATTTTGGCCCAAATCCTAGGAAAATCCGTGAAGACCGTTGACGAAACAAGCTTCCGATTCGTACCATACGCGGCTCGATTGAAGCCTGAAAACCCAAACTGGACCCCCAGAAATGGCCGTCCCAAAACGAAAACACTCCAATAGTCGCTCTGGCAAACGCCGTAGCCACCATCAAACCAAAAAACGTCAAATCAGTTACTGCCCGCAGTGCAGTTCAGCTGTGCCTACGCACACGATTTGCCCGAAATGTGGTTACTACCAGGGCCGAACAGTCGTTGAACAAAACGACGAGTAGACGCTCACCAAAAACGACGCTTGAAAATCCAGGGAGCCGCCCGTGGCACTCGATTCTGACACGGTCGGGATTCTGTTCCCCGGCCAAGGCGCCCAGGCCGTTGGCATGGGTGGTTGGCTGCGCGAACACCACTCGGTAGCAAAAGATCTGTTTGACCAAGCATCCGAAGTGCTCGGGTATGACTTGGCAGAACTTTGCAGCGATGGTCCAGCTGAAAAACTGAATGCGACTGAATTCAGTCAGCCGGCTTTGTTCGTTGTTGGCATGGCTGCAGCAAGCGTTCTAAGAGAGGTCCAACCAGAACTGATTCCAAAAATCAAAGCGACTGCTGGCCTGAGTTTGGGCGAATACACTGCCGTTTGCTTTGCCGGTGGGCTGGAGTTTGCGGACGCGTTGCGATTGGTCATGCGACGAGGCCAAGCGATGCAAGCCGCCGCTGATGCCGTCCAAAGTGGAATGGCAAGCGTGATTGGGATGGACTTGGATTCTCTGAACACGGTTTGCGAAAGCCAGCGTGGTGAGGAAGTCTTGCAACCCGCGAACCTGCTTTGCAGAGGAAACATTGCGGTCTCAGGTCACTTGTCTGCAATCGATCGCTTGGAGCCTGCCGCTCTGGAAGCTGGCGCGATGAAAGTCATACGTTTATCGGTTGCTGGTGCTTTTCATACCGAACTGATGCGTCCGGCGGTTGCTGCTCTCAGTGAAGCACTCGCTGAAATGCCGATTACCGACACAAACATGCCGGTTTACAGCAATGTGGATGCGAAACCGCACACCAGTGCCGATGAAATCCGCGACTTGCTCAGCAAACAAGTCGTTGGCCCCGTCCTCTGGGAAGATTCTGTCAAAGCGATGATGGCGGATGGAATCACGGGTTTCATGGAAGCCGGAACAGGCAAGATTTTGCGTGGAACGCTCAAACGCATCGCTCGCAAAACTCCCGTTGATGGCTTTGGCGACGGCGAATGAATCTCTGAGCCACGCATGCTGGAATCGTGAAAGCGGTCGTGCCGTGGGGACTTTCCTGGAACCATGATCGTGTGGCTGGCAATTGGCCACTTCTATAGAAACGTTTGGCGGTTTATCTTTTCGTGATTCAAACGACCCTCTTTTGATTCACAAGAGAACCGAATCATGCAACTTTCCATCACCACCGACCTGTCCGATCAAGTTGCCATCGTTACCGGAGCCTCCCAAGGGCTTGGCAAAGCTTGTGCGATCGCGTTGGCCCAGAACGGTGCCCGCGTTCTATGTGTCGCACGAAACGCTGAAAAACTTGCCGCTACGGTCGCTGAGATCGAAGCCGCTGGCGGGATTGGCGAAGCGGTTCCCTGCGACGTGACCGATCGCGAAGCCGCAGCTGCCGCCATCACGAGTGCGAAAGAAACCCACGGTCGGCTGGACATTCTGGTCAACAACGCCGGGATCACGCGGGACAAATTGATGCGAGGGATGAGCGACGAAGAATGGGATTCTGTGATCGCGACCAACTTGACCAGCTGTTTTGTCTGCTGCCGAACTGCGGCCGGGATCATGCGACGTGCCAAATACGGGCGGATTATCAACATGGCCAGCATCTCGGGCTTGATCGGCAACCCAGGCCAAGCCAACTACAGTGCTAGTAAGGCTGGGATGATCGGCATGACCCGAACGATGAGCAAGGAATTAGTAAATCGTGGGGTGACGGTCAATGCAGTCGCCCCTGGCTTCATCGCAAGCGAGATGACAGCCGAACTGGGCGACGCTGTTTTGGCGGAGGTAAAGAAGCGAATCCCCGCAAAACGCCTGGGCGAAGCCGAAGATGTCGCTGCCGCCGTACTATTTTTGGCAAGTAAATCTGCGGGATATATTTCGGGCCAAACCATCGTTGTAGATGGTGGAATTGTCGGTTAGGCAGCTTTTTCAAGCGGACTACCGGATTCCCGGCATATTGACGCCTTTTACTTGTTTCACCTATCTTTTCGGCGAAGCAAAACGCGGTGGCGGGCACCATTCTCAATGAGTGGGCTCGCATTAGTCGGGTTGCTTTTACAAACAACAACACACAATCAACTTTTGATTCATTCCTGGAGATTGCCCATGGCTACCGTCGAAGAACGAGTGGTCGACATCGTGTCGGAACAGCTCGGTGTTGAAAAAGACAAGATCAGCCGCGAGACCTCTTTCGTAAACGACCTTGGTGCCGATTCACTTGATACCGTTGAATTGGTCATGGAACTCGAAGAAGAGTTCGACATTAGCATTCCAGACGAAGCTGCTGAGAAAATTCAGAAAGTCGGTGAAGCCGTCGACTTTATCGAGTCTTCCAAAGGCGAAGACGGCTAACGCTGCTTGCCTTCTTAAACAACGAAGAAAGACAAGGTGCCGCCCACAAAGGCTTCGCGTATCAGGCGTGGCGTTTAGGGGCGGCTTTTGTTTTGCACAACCAACAACCATTCAAGTATCGATACAAAAAAGGCTTTCATAGATGAGCTCGGACACGCAACGCAGAATCGTCGTCACTGGTGTTGGCGTCGTCACGCCGCTGGCAGTGGACGTGGACACGTTCTGGTCCAAACTTACCGCTGGTGAAAGTGGTATCCACGACCTAACGACATTGGATACGACCAAATACAAAGTCCATTTTGGCGGTGACATCCCGGACTTTGATGTGTCTCCGTTTGCTCCCGATTCGAAAGCGGCAAAACGGCTGGACCGCTTTACACAGTTCGCAGTGCATGCGGGCGGCCAAGCGATCGCGGATTGCGGTATCGACTTTGACCAACACGACCGCTCCAAGTGCGGCGTCATTTTGGGCTCCGGCATCGGCGGCTTGAACGAAATCGAAGACCAAATCGAACGCATGCTCACCAAGGGCCCTTCGCGAGTCAGTCCGTTCACTGTTCCGAAAATGATGTTGAACGCAGCGGGTGGCAACATTTCAATCACTTATGGACTGAAAGGCCCCAACTATGCCGTCGCCACCGCGTGCGCAAGCGCGACCAACGCGATGGGTGACGCCCTGCGCAGTATTCGACTTGGCGAAACCGATTTGGTGATCACTGGCGGCACCGAAGCTGCTATCACTCGAATGGGTTTGGCCGCGTTCCAAAACATGAAAGCACTGTCCACTCGCAACGATAATCCACCAGTCGCCAGCCGACCGTTTGATGCCGATCGAGACGGTTTCGTTTTGGGCGAAGGCGCTGGGCTGTTGGTGTTCGAGGAACTTGAGCACGCGAAGGCGCGCGGCGCAAAAATCTACGCCGAAGTTTTGGGCTATGGAACGACCAGCGATGCAAGTCACATCACTGCTCCGGACCCTGAAGGAAACGGCGCTTCTGGCGCGATGCAAGCCGCACTGGACGATGCCAAACTGTCGCCAGACCAAATCGACTACATCAATGCTCATGGCACGAGTACTCCGCTAGGCGACAAAGCGGAAACGCAAGCGATCAAGAAGGTCTTTGGTGATCACGCTTACAACGTAACCATTAGCAGCACCAAAAGTGCACTTGGCCATAGCTTGGGTGCCAGCGGTGGTATCGAAGCTGTGATTTTGTGCAAGTCGATTCAGACTTCCACGATTGCTCCAACGATCAATTACGAAAAACCAGACCCCGCATGCGACCTGAACTACACGCCAAACGAATCGGCCAGCAAAGAAATCAAATTTGCGATGAGTAACAGTTTTGGCTTTGGTGGGCACAACGCTTGTGTCGTGTTTGGCGCCCCTGAATAGCACGCCAGTCGCTTGGCAACATGCCAACCTCATTGATGCACGCGCCACGCCATCGCTGCAATTTGCCAGACTACCGTGTTTCTGCGTGAACGTGGAACGCAAGCCTGATCAAACCACTGGATGGCTTGGTATTTTGACCGGAAAACACATGGGCTTTGCCCCAAGGATTGAATCTTCATGTCCGTGCTGATCATGATTGCGTCCGCGTCCGCGATCATCGCGTTTGTAAAGTACGGCTTGCTAAAGGGAATCGATCACATTGCCGGGGCGCTGAAACTGAGTGCCAAGGCTCGCGGTCAGATCACTGGATTTGCAACCTCAGTGCCGGAACTGGTTTGCTTGGTATCGGCAGGAATCGCTGGCGTTTGGGAAGCCGGTCTGTGGAACATCGCCAGCTCCAACATCATCAACGCTTGTTTGATGCTGGCAGCGATTCTGTACTTTCGGCAGTTTCGGGAATTGATGAATCGCAGATTTGTCGATGAAATCTTTTTCGCGTCGACTGCGATCATGGTGCCAATCGTCTTGATGATTTTTTCCATGGACACCCATTGGTCTTTGGTGCCGTTATTGCTTGGGCTGTTTGTCGTCTACCAAGTCGTCGACAAGCTAGTGAACCGGCCCAGTCCAGATAATGCAAGCTCCGACACAGACGAGCCCACGGGTAGTTTGCCGCTTGGCGTGATCCTTGGAACCACTGCGCTGATCGCAATTTCAGTAGCCGGGATTTTCTTGGGTGATGCTACCGCCAAAGTCGTCGACCAGATGCACATTCAACCTGCCATCGCCGGGTGGATCCTTGGATTCGTCACCAGCATTCCCGAAATGGTGACATTCTTTGCCGTCTATGCGACAGCTCGAAAAAATGGCAGGGAAGCCGAACTAGATGACACCCAAGAAGCACTTGATAACCTGACGGGGTCCAACATGGCAAACGTGGGCATCGTGTACCCAGTCGGTTTACTGGCCTTTCTGTTGGCGACCAAGTTTCTTTCGTAGTCCAGACAAGAAAGAACTATCACTTGAATTTGATCGATTCAAAGAACTCATTTGGTTTGTCCAATTCTCGCTCGTTCGACCTTGGCTTCATGGTGCCGCCCACTTGTGTCTTGATCAGGTGATATGGCGCGTAGATCATCGCCACCAAGTCACCTTTGTGGATAAACACTTCTATCTCGGCGCCCGCGCTCTGTCCGAAACCTGCCATCGTTTTACCGGCGAGCCCCTGGACCCCATTGCGTACAACGCCGCGACTGCCACTCATTCGGAAAAACGGGTTGTCGCGCAGTTGTTTGATTGTGACGGAGGATCCGTTGGGCAGTTTAGGCAATCTTGTGACAACCAGGGAATACTGTGAACCACTTTCTCTGCGCTGGCCCGAGACTTCGTGAAGCAACAGGTTTTCCCTTTTAGTTGTGTCCCTCTTTTGCTTGCCTCGTCCTGGCATGTTGACTGTATAACCCTGAAGGCTCTCTTGCTTCCATCCACTATGCCCGCCCAGGAACAGCCCCAAGCCAATCAGGCCGCCGCAAATTAAAAATACGCAACCAAAGGCGATACCAAGCCCCATCAAAATTCCGGTGCCACCCGACTTTTTCTTTCGGCCGGTTGCGGGAGCCCGTCTCTGTGGGCTCTTTGGAGCAGGTCCAGGAGGTCGGTAGTTCGGCGCAGGAGCAGGAAACTGATTGCCAGGCACCTGAGCCGGCGGGACCATATTTTGCAGATTGCCAAACGGATCGTTTGCGGGCGCAGCAGGGAAACCACCATTCAGTGGATTTGCCTGCTGGGGCGCAGGGGGCTGCTGAGTCGGCGCATTGTCGGGAGTAGCGCCGACTGCAAGCAATTGACTGCACTTCGGACATTTAATCTGCCCACCGGCAAAATTCGCTGGCAATTGAAGTTGGGTCGCACATTTTGGACAAGCGACGATCTGGCTCATAAGAATGCCCTGTTTGCAATAAAGTGTAGATGAACGGCCATCAGGATAACACACATTCAAACCATACTGATCCTGCTACGCACAGCATGACCGGCTAGTACAATGCTCACCCCATCTCGACGAACACCAAATCCTGAAAGGTACGGTTCATGATCCAACAGAAATTGCTTCCGTTCATTATAAGCATCTGTCTTTTTGGTCCTGCCGTCGCGCAAGCACAGAAAACGAAACCCAAAGACGCCAAGAATTCCTCCACCGGTAAAAAAACGCCGTTTGAGGATCCTGCGTATCGTCAATATGGAATCTATGCCAAGTCAGCGCCGCGCCCAGAACCCAAAGCTCCGGTCGACACTGCGCTACCGCTGCAAATCCAGCACGGAGCGAGGATCAGCCTGATCGGCAACATGCTCCTGGAACGCTCGCAGTACTTTGGATACCTGGAAACGATCCTGCAACAAGAACATGCTGGCAAACGGATCACGGTTCGCAATTTGGGGTGGCCTGGGGACACTCCGGACACCCAACCGCGACCAGATAATTTTGCTGACACCGATCAACATTTGACACACGAAAAAGCAGACATTGTCATCGCGGCTTTCGGATTCAATGAATCTTTTAAAGGCAAAGCAGGCGTAGTTCAATTCCAGCAATCACTCTCCAGCTATGTCACTGGTTTAAAGACAAAAGCCTTCAATGGAAAAACGCCACCGCAAGTCGTGCTGCTCTCACCGATCGCAAATGAGAACGTCGATGGTGTAAAAGCTGCCGACCAAAACAACGACAACCTGAAACTCTATGCTGATGCAATTCGTGACGTCGCGAAAAAGCAGAACGTTGGTTTCATCGATCTTTTCACACCGACGTTACCCGCAGCAACCAACAGCAGCCCGCTGACATTCAACGGGGTGCACCTGAACGACCATGGTTACCAAGTCGTTTCGCGTTTAATCGCCAAAGCACTTTGCGGCTCGGCTGCTAAAGAATTCAATCAGGAAATACGCCAAGTCGTAGTCGACAAGAATCGTCAATTCTTCCGACGGTTTCGTCCGCTCAACACGTTCTACTACACGGGCGGTCGCAGCAAGACTTACGGCTATCTGGATTTCTTGCCAGCGATGCAGAACTTTCAGATTTTGACTCAGAACCGTGACCAGCGAATCTGGGATTTGGCGGAAGGCAAAACGGTCAGCGAAAAAATCGATGACTCCAATGCTCCAGCAATGCCCGAAACGAAACAGAGTCGTGGTGCTAACCGCTGGATGAGTTCCAAGGATGAATTGGCAGAGTTCAAAGTCGATCCCCGGTTTGACGTCAATTTGTTTGCCAGCGAAGAAGAATTCCCAGAGATTGCTGCGCCGATTCAAATGCGTTGGGACAATCGCGGTCGGCTATGGGTCAGTTGCTCGACGACTTACCCGCACGTCTATCCGGGCTTTGAGCCCAATGATCGCTTGGTGATCTTGGAAGACACTGATGGCGATGGACATGCGGATAAATCATCCGTGTTTGCTGACGATTTGCACATCCCGCTTTCGTTCGAGTTTGGCGATGGCGGCGTATATGTTTCCGAGATGCCTCATCTGACTTTCTTGAAGGACACCGACGGCGATGGCAAAGCCGATATGCGAAAGCAACTGCTAAGCGGATTCGGTACCGAGGACTCTCACCACTCGTTGCATGATTTTGCCTGGACACCGGATGGCGGATTGCTGTTTCGCGAATCTATCTTTCATCACTCACAGGTGGAAACACCCTACGGACCGATTCGTCAACAAAATAGCGGTTGGTTTCGCTTTGATCCCGACACCCAGCGTCTGACCAGCTTTGGTACTTACCACAGCACGAATCCTTGGGGAGTCACGTTTGACGATTGGGGGCAACATGTCGCCAGCCATCCGATTTATGCCGCCGCCTTCCACTCGCTGGATCCGTCTTATCCGAATCAGCATCCAAAACCGGCGGGGCTACGCGCCTATTCAGGTACGTGCGGACAAGAGTTCATTGATTTTGCACATTACCCAGACGACATGCAGGGCGGCTATGTCAAAGCACGTTACAAACCGACGAACCGAATTGAAATCCATCGCTGGAAAGAAACGGAGTTTGGGTTTGACGAAGAATACGTCAGCGACTTGATTTTTTCATCCAACCTCAGCTTCATTCCCGTTGATATACGCTACGGTCCCCGCGGCGCAATGTATATCTGCGATTGGTACAACCCCGTCAAAGGACACGCGCAGTACTCGTTGCGAGACCAACGCCGCGATCGGCATTCGGGCCGTATATGGCGCGTGACTCCCAAAAACACAAAGCTTCCAAAGGCGCCGAAAATCGCTGGCGCATCCGTCAATGAATTGCTCGATATGCTGAAGCGGCCAGAGTCGCGCATCAGGTATTGGGTGCGTCGTGAGTTGCGCGAACGCGATGCAAACGAGGTTCTATCCAGTCTTGATCGCTGGGTCGCCGGTCTTGCGCCCGATCAACCGCGATACCGTCACCACCAATTGGAAGCCGTTTGGATTTACCGTGGCATTGGTGCAACCAAGCCTGACTTGTTACGAGAGTTGCTTTCGTGTGACGAACCCTTGGCGCGTTCGGCCGCAACTCATCAACTGCGACATTGGCACACAAAAATGGATGACGCACTCGACCTGCTGCGAGCGTCTGCCAACGATCCGCATGCAGTCGTTCGAATGCAAGCAGCGATCGCAGCCAGTCATATCGGAACGAAAGACGCGTTGTTGGCGATGCTGGATGTTACCAAGCATCCAAGTGATGGGCACTTGGCCTATGCAATCACCTGCGCCCTTGGCTCCAAGACGCTTCGTCCACACTGGGAAAATGATGCCACACTGAATGTAAAAAAACTGCTTCAGCAGTCACGCCGGTCTTCGATGCTTCGAGAGCCGACTCCAGCAGCGCAGGACGCACAGTTTGACACACAAAAGAACCTCGCCAAGTTTGAAATTTCATGCCTGCCCGAAGTCATGAAGTTCACAAAAGAACAGATCGCAGTGACCGTTGGGCAGCCGGTGAAAATTGTTTTCACCAACCCAGATGCAACCGATCACAACATGGTTTTTGTCAAACCCGGCGCACTCGAAGAAGTCGGGATGGCGGCCAACGAAATGGCCAAGGATCCCAAGCACGCGATGAGCGATTTCATTCCCAAGTCGAAACGCGGACTGATTTTGCACGCATCAAAGATGATTGGCCCAACGCGAAAACGCCAAGTCCATGTTTTCCGCTTCAAAGCTCCTGAAAAACCTGGCTTGTATCCTTACGTTTGCACGTTCCCTGGTCACTGGGTCATCATGAAAGGAGTCATGGTCGTCGCGAAAGACCTAAGCGAAGTTGACCAGATGGTTGCCAAAAGCAAGCCAGCCGTGATTCAGCAATGGAAGATGGAGGACCTGGCTGATTTAAAAACTCCGCCGGCTGATGATCAGACGATCATGAAAGGAATGGTGGCCTTTGCAAAAGCGCGTTGCGATCAGTGTCACGTCTTGGGCGGCCACGGAGTGAACTTGGGGCCCGACCTGAAAGATGTCTCCAAGCGTTTTCCAGGTACCAAACTTCTCAAACAACTCTTGCTTCCGTCCAGCGAGATTAACGAAAAGTATCAAACGCAAAAATTTCTGCTTAGCGATGGGCGTGTCATCTCAGGTGTGGTCGCGGCTGACACAGGAAAGCACCTTCAAGTGATCACCAACCTGCTAACGCCCAAGTCGAAAACCAAAATTGCCAAGAATCAAATTGAAGGTCAAGTAAAATCGACCATCAGCGCGATGCCACAAGGGTTGTTGGACGTTTTGACCAAGGAAGAGATTCAGCATTTGATGACCTATCTACGGAATCCGGCATACCCGCTGCCAAAACACCTGAAGATGAAAATGAAGCACTGAATCCGGCTTCCAGGTTTGCGGGAGACGCGTTTGGATGCTCATTTGGTTGTCAACCTCTATAAACAGTCAGAGTTTCACCAGTTCGTTTGATTTCCCTGCCAATTTGAGGCAGTCAAAACGGTTTTAAGTAGCTACATTGGGTCGAAATATTTATGGACGCGTCCCACCCAAGTGTGTCATTTGGGCAAGGCGTCGAACTTGGGTGTCAATGAAATTGCATGGCAACTGTTAACTCACAACCTTCCGATCAATCAGGCGTGACCAACGAACCCGAAAAAAAACGTGGTGTCCGTGAGGGCATTTGGGTTCAATGCCCTGGTTGCCGCACCATGGTTTACAAGAAAGAAGTTCAGCGACTGTTGAACATCTGCCCAAAGTGCGAGCATCACTTTTACGTTTCTGCGCGCGAACGCATTGAGCAAGTTTTGGACGCAGGGACATTCGAGTTGATCAATGATCACCTGCAGCCAACAGATCCGCTGGAATTCAGCGATCGCAAAAAGTATGCAGAACGTTTGGTTGGTGAACAAAAGCGAACCGGACTCAGTGACGCCGTCGTGACCGGCACCGGAATGATTCGGGCTCGTCGAGTTGCGTTCGCAGTCACAGACAGCGCTTTCATCATGGGCAGCATGGGGAGCGTTGTTGGTGAACGGTTGACACGATTGATCGAAAAAGCAACCGAACAAGAATTGCCTTTGATCATTATCAGCGCCAGCGGCGGCGGTGCTCGTATGCACGAAGGCATCCTGTCGCTCATGCAGATGGCCAAAGTGTCAGCCGCATTGGCAAAGTATGATGAGGCTGGCGGACTTTTTATTAGTGTCCTGACAAACCCAACCATGGGCGGTGTCGCAGCCAGTTTCGCATCGCTCGGTGACCTCGTTTTTGCGGAACCCAAGGCGTTGATCGGATTCGCTGGACCGCGAACAATTAAAGCGACGATCGGGATTGAACTGCCAGAAGGGTTCCAAACGAGTGAATTTCTCTTGGAACATGGCTACGTTGACCGAATCGTGAACCGAAAAAATTTGAAGACTGAGATTGCTAGCGCGATCGATTACTGTGGAAAATGACCTATAGTTGATTGATGGCCAGAGTGATCTGTCCGCTCTTCCTTCTCATCTAAATCAATCTCATGGGCCTGCTTGACTCGATCAAATCGAAACTTGGTGGTTCCGGGGGCGGCGGCAAAATTGACGTTGCCGCGCGGTTTGAACGCCAACGAACTGCCGCTACCGGCACAATGGCTCACTTCTTTGTCGCCCGCGACAGCAAGCGAGATGGACAGGTCGTCGGTGTCAAAATTTTGGACATCGAAAAAGTCGAACTGTTCGAGGGTCGATTCAAAGGGTTGAACAAACCTTCGGAAGGCCAAATCGCGATGGAGATGAAACACCCAAAAGTTGTTGAGACTTTTGAGGTCGGTACTACGACGAAAGGCCAGCCAATCCTGATCATGGATTACATCTCTGGCCCAAGTATGCAGAACATTATCGTCAAAAAGCAGGCTCATCACGTTGACGGAAAACGACTGATGCTGATTCGCGACATGGCCGAATCACTCAAGTACGTTCATAGTCGTGGTTATATTCACCGTGACATCTGTCCGCGAAACTTCATCTGTGAACCAGAAGTCGCTGGAGCAAAACTCATTGACTTTGGGTTGACCGTTCCATCGACTCCAGCATTCATGACTCCGGGCAATCGCACCGGCACACCGCTTTACATGTCCCCAGAGATCGTGCGCCGAAGAGCAACAGACAAACGAGTCGATATTTTTTCCCTTGGTGTCACTTTCTATTGCCTTTGTAGCTTTGAACATCCGTGGCAAGGTGATGAGGTGAATGGTCGAGCAGCCCTTTATCACGACACCTCGCCGCCAGTCGACCTGCGTGAACGTGTTCCCAATATTGACCCGCGACTCGCGAAAGCGATCATGCACGCACTGAACCCTCGCGTGGAGGATCGCACGACCACAATCGATCAGTTCATCCATGCAATCCGAAACGTCAAGTCTGTTTTCGTGTAACGGATTGCTGACCGCCTGGGTTCTTTCGCCCGCCGTTGCAGACTAGATTTGGAACCAGAAAACGATTCCGATTTCTTGGGTGAATGTCGATGAGCCGACTTGCGAAACAAAACCGATGTGTTTCAAGCTGGACGCATACTCGTGTCCTTTCCTCTCTGGTTGTTTTGTCGGCCTGTCTGTTATTCACAGGCTGCTCGGGGCGCCAGCAGGCTTCCGATACGAAAAAGACTGCTCAAGCCGCTTCGGATTCACAAGGCGACGAAAAGAAAGCCACTGCCGCCCAAGACAAGAAACCGGAAACTGACACACCCAAGACCCGCGATCAAGCTCTGGCAGAAATCGATCGCCTAGTACAGTCCGGGCAAACAAAAGCTGCAGACGAAAACCTTCGGAAATTGTTGTTGCAGAACCCTGAGGATTACGAAGTCGTCGTGCGAATCGCGCAGTTAGCAGCTGCCCAAGGGAAATTGGATGAAGCCATTGAAATGCTCTCTGACGTTCCGGCGAATCACCCAACTGCTGGACTCCCGGCGCTGGGAATGTCAGCAGATTGGTGCCTGGAACGCTCTCGGTATAAGGACGCCATCACGCGCTATGAGAAGATCCTCGAGCTAGATGTGCGATTCAATTTGGCTAGGCGAAAGCTCGCATTCATCCTCAATCGAATGGGGCGCAGGCACGAAGCCGTCAAGCGGATTCGTGAGCTCTGTATTGTTGGCGACGTCATGCAGGATGAACTGCATTCATTGATCGCAGAAAGCGACGCAATGTACGATGAACCCAACAAAGCAGTCGCAGCGGGTGCGCGGTCGTACTACCCAATCGGCGATTCCGGAAAAGCGAGACACCTTTTCACCGAAAATCAATTCTCGCAGGCTGCCGACCTACTGGAATCATCTGTGCTTGCTGGCAACACATCTCCATCGGTGGTCGCGTTTTACGGACGTGCTCTCGTCGAAGCTCAACAACTGGAAAAACTTCCAGCTTGGTCAACGCTTCTGAACGAAGATGTGAAGTCCTTTCCCGACTACTGGGCAGCGGTGGGGACGCTCTTGATTCAAGAAGCAAAAATAGCGGAGGCGATCACTGCGCTTTCGCATGCGATGCGACTAAACCCAACCGACGCACAAAGCGGAAGACGCCTCGTCCAAGCTCTACAAACGATGGATCGAAACGATGAAGCAGATGCTTGGGAAAAGCGACTGGAAGTGCTCAAACAGACGGTGGACCTAAACAACCAAATTGCCAACATGCCTCCTGGCACCAACCTCAGCGACATACCTTTTGAAGAGTTGGCTAAAAACCTGGAAGCAATGGGACGCAGAGTCGAAGCCGTTTTTTGGCGATCTCTTGCATTGAAGGCGACTGGTGACCAATCGAAATTGCAACAGCTAAGCCAACAACTCAAGTCAATCGTTCGTGACAAAAATGCGTTCCCAACTCAGCAAGAACTCTTGTGTGGCATGGCAGCACCATCCAAGCTGCCTCAGTTGCCCTCAGGATTCATAGAAAAGTCCGGGGCCTCGAAACAAGTCGCCAGAGTTCTTGACAAAGCTCCAGTCGCTAGCTTTGAGGAAATAACGGACCAAGTAGGGCTAAAGCAGACTTACAAAATCGCCGTTCAACCAACTTCCAAACGGTTCGCGATTTACCAAGTCGTAGGTGGCGGAGTAGCGGTGGTCGATTTTGATTTGGACGGCTTCAGCGATTTGTATTTCGCACAGGGCTCAGCTGATCCACCCGAATTTGTAGCCACCGAGTCTGACCAGCTCTTTCGCCACTTGAGCGACGGAAGCTCACATCGACTCGAGGCGGTAACCGACACAAGCGGAATTCGCGAACAAGCCTATACCGTAGGTGTGACATCTGGCGACTGGAATCAAGACGGATGGCCGGACCTTGCAGTGTCAAATATCGGGACACATCAACTGCTGATCAATCAAGGCGATGGAACCTATCGCCAACAAGCCCTGGACCGCCAACCAGATCCGCTACGCGTAGGCGCCTCATTGGCGTTCGGGGACGTGACCGGCGACCAACTTCCGGACTTGTTCGTCCTGCATTACCTGAAAGATCCGGACATGGCGAAACTACCTGAAGCTAACGAAACGGGGCATGCTCTTACCGTTGCTTCGCCATTCAAGGCACTCGCGGCTCGTGACATCCTGTATGCCAATCAGGGTGATGGATCATGGACCTCTCAAATTGTCGGAGATACAGAGAAAGCAGCGTGCACGGGGCTTGGTTTAGTCCTGGGTGACTTGGATCCCAAACACAGTGGCAACGAGGTTTACGTTGCCAACGATGTGCGAAAAAACCAGTACTGGCGCGCCGGTCAGGACGGAAAGCTAGAAGACGTTGGCGCAGCACTTGGATGCGCATATAGCTGGCGAGGCAGATACACAGGCGCCATGGGAATTGCCGCCGATGACTTTAGCGGCAATGGAAGCACCTCGCTCTTTGTCACAAATTTCATGAGTGAACCTGCGAATCTTTACGTCAAACGCAACGGCGTCTATCAAGACTTCGCGCGAGCATTTCAATTAGCTGCCTCCACATCAGATCCCATTGGATTTGGAACTCAGGCAATCGACTACAGCAACGATGGACTACCGGATCTTGTTGTTACCAACGGACACGTCGAAGACATGGAGTACAAGGGGCAGCCGTTTCGGCAACCAATGCAGCTGTTTGCAAACTTAGGTAATCGATTCGAATTGATAGACGTGCCCGACTCAGACTTTTGGAATCGAAATGCAGTTGGACGAGGACTTGCCAAACTCGATTTTGACAACGATGGCTTGATGGACTTTGTAGTCACCGACTTGCTAGGCCAAGCATCACTTGTTCAGAACCGTACTGAGTCGAAACACAATTGGATCAAATTGAAATTGATAGGGACAGAAAGCGAGCGTGACGCGATTGGGACGAAGGTCAAAGTCATGTCAGGACAACATGTCCGGCACTCAACAGTCCTGTCTGGCGATGGATACCTCGCAAGTAACGAAAAAGGCCTGCACATTGGCCTGGGGGCTCAAAGCAACATCGACAAAATCGTGATTGATTGGTCGTCTGGAAGACAGCAGACATTACAAAATGTGACTCCCAACCAGACGATCCAAGTCGTCGAGGGCAACCAACCTTGGTTGCTGAACCAGCCCCTTCAGCCTCTTCAAGACCCTGAAGGCCTCCGATAAGAACGATTCCATCGCGCAGGCTTTTGCTGCTTAAAAAACCAGCAGACAGTTCAAGCACCCGCGCAACTGCTAAGGGCGAACAACCTTCTGTTTTGACGAATCTGCGTTAGCGAATTCACCGCAGTGAAGATCGGTTGATTGGTGCGGCGAATTTGCTTGCTTCATGGCTAGGCAGCCAGTTGCTTTGGCATCGCACACAAACAGCCGTGTGAAACTTTTCAAAAATTTACATAAGCCAATATTCGACAGCGACTTACGTCCTCAAGTTCGGTTTTGTCCTCAAGTATTGGCTCGCTCTTTGCATAGACTACAAAGTCAAAGTGACTCAAAATCATTTGGGTCAAAGACCACCAGTAGTTCGTTCACAAAATTCACAATGAAAACAAAAAGAATTCAATTTTTTGTGCAAGGCCCTGAATGGCAAAAACGCTTGGATCTACATGGTTTGTGACTGTTAGGGAAAGTCCCACACCAAAAAGTTCCGGAAAAAGGCGGGCTGATTTCCCTGAATCCGCGTTTTTCTTAAGCGGATAACGAGTAATTCGTGTATGATGACCAAATTAACCGATACCCCGCATGTTGATTGAAATGATGATGTATTCCCTGCCAAAATCCTTCCGTAAGTCGCTTTTGGTCCTGCCCGCACTATTCGTCCTTTGCATTGCTAGCACTGGATGTGGTAAAGGCGAAAACAAAGTTATGCAGCCCGGCGAATTGAACGCTGAGCAGAAAGCTGACCTTGAGAAAGCAACAGGTGGCTTGAGCGACTTTGATCCAAGTACGGAACAAAGAGGGAATTAGAAATACGAAGACTTGTCTTTTTTTTACTTTAGTTTTTTTTGAAGAGGTTTCAGATGAATCGAAATTTACGAGGGCGTAGTGGTTTTACGCTCGTTGAATTGTTGGTGGTCATCGCGATCATCGGAATTCTGGTAGGGTTGTTGCTACCGGCTGTGCAAGCGGCTCGTGAAGCAGCACGCCGAATGAGTTGCAGCAACAATTTCAAGCAAATTGGCTTGGCAATTCATAACTATCACTCCACGTACAAGCGTATGCCCGAGCAAGGTGGTGGTACTGGTGAAAATGTTGGCGACGCGAGAATTGATAACTTTGAAACCAATTATCAACAGCTCAGCTACCTAGTTGGCATTCTGCCGTTCATGGAGCAACAAGCTCTTTGGGAAGAGATCTCCAACCCGAACTCATTTGATTTGAGCGATCCAAATACTCCGCTTGTTCCACCGTGGCCAGCAATGGGGCCAACGCCTCAAACTGTTAGCTGGGGCGGCACGACAGGCGCCGTTGGGGGAGCAGACAATTATCGCCCTTGGATGACAGAAATCCCGACAGTACGTTGCCCAAGCGACCCAGGTGTTGGTGCTCCTGCAGCTGGACGTAGTAACTACGCAGCATGTCTTGGTGACGCGTACTGGCAGCATCGCTTCGGTGCTCCTGGAAACAGCCTGAATCCAACCGATCCAGACGCACGTGAGCTTCGGGTCACAGGTCGTGGTGCATTTGTAAACCGCACCCAGACTCGATTCCGGGATTTCTTGGATGGGCTTTCCAATACCATCATGTGTGGCGAAATCACGACCAGCCTTGCTGATATGGATGTGCGAACACGTGCAGCAGAAGCTCCAACCAGCTTCTCAACTGACGAACCGCAGTTCTGCGTTCAGTGGCTAGATCCAGAGCGACCTCGTTTCTGGGGTCCAACAGCAGTACTTAGCAATACTATCTACGAACGTGGATACATGTGGGCGAGTGCACAGCACTTGAACACTGCTATGAATACCATCCGTCCTCCAAACCGAGAGCTTTGCATGAACCGCCAAGCGTTTTGGACACACGGAAACCTTCCAGCAAGTAGCCAACACCAAGGTGGTGCACACGTGCTGATGGGTGATGGAGCAGTTATCTTCATGACTGATTCGGTAGAAGCTGGTGACCAAAATGCTGTCCCTGTCTGGTCAGGAGGCGCTGGTGGCGCTCGTCCTGGTTCAAAGAGTCCTTATGGACTGTGGGGTGCTTTGGGTACCAAGGCTTCCAAAGAGCAGGTTGAAGAGCAGCTTAACCAGTAACACCTGTTACTGCTGAATTCGAAAAAGATGGGCCAGCGTGTTTTGCACGCTGGCCTTTTTTTGTTTTCTGGTTCGTTGTATCGAATTTGGTCGCCAAGACCAGAGAGCGGAAATGACCGTTGAACCGCGCAAATACCAATAGTTGACAAAAATGGACACTCCCAGGTTTTCCCTACAACCAGATGTCTGGTCAGGCAAGCGAGGGGAAACGTGGAATTCATAACGTTTTCGTTGACACGCTATTTTCCGCGTAACTATACTTCGTTGAGGCCGATTGCGCTCGAATCCTTATCTGCAAAGCTTTTTTGCAATCAGCGTCAATCGCACCCCCAAATACTGCATCGCAAGGTTTGCGATCTTGGGTTTGACCTTTTGTGATTTGAATTCGGAATACTTACACAATGACTCTTCTCGGCAAATGCTTTACCGTTGTCATTCTGTTGCTTTCGCTAGCCTTCATGGTGTTATCGTTGGCGGTCAACGCAACTCACCGCAACTGGAAGGATTTAGTGCTAGGGGATTCGGGCTTTCGAGCTCAAATTGACCAGAAGACACGAGAGAACGACCAACTGATTCAGGAGGCCGGAAGGGCCGCCCTGAAATTGGCACACGAACAGGCTGCTCGTCGAACCGCGTTGGCTGCTTTGCAGACCGCGGTCGACTCTCTTACCGCTGACTTAGCCGCAAGCCAAAAGGCTGTCGAGTCACTTGAAGCGAAAACCACAGAACTCACCCAGCTAGATAAATCACGTGCTGAGGATAACCAGCGTCTGACGGCTGACAACAACCGTCTGCGTCAGGAAATTCGCAAAGAGCAGCAGGATCGCGATACGATCTTTGCACAAGCCTTGGATCTCACAAATGAACTGAACGAGATTCGAGGTATTCGCCTGGAACTCGACAAACGAAATAAGCAGTTGGTGAAAGACCTAACACGATACAAGGAAGTTGTTGACTATCACGGCATCAAACTCAAAGATCCTCTGGATGGTGCCCCACCGGATCGCAACGGCTTGGTTCTTGCAGTTAACCGGCCTCGCTGGTTAGTCGAATTGTCACTCGGCCATGACGATGGCTTGCGACCAGGGCATTTGTTGGATGTGACCCGTGGTGGTCGATATATCGGAAAAGTTCGTATTAAGAATGCGAACCCAAACCGAGCGACCGCAGAGATTTTGCCCGACTACAGCCAAGGCATCATTCAGGAGAAAGATCGTGTCGACACAACTACCGACTGAAAATAAAAAACAGCCCGCCAGCGTTTACACGGTGATGTTACTGCTAAGCATGCTCTTTATGCTGATCGCAGTGATAGCGATGTATGTCGAATACGAACGCTGGGGCCCTGAGTACTACCGTACTAACTCGGCCACAAATAGCATGATCGTGGATTCAAATCAATCGTCAATCCTTTAAGACTGGTTCTGGCTGGCACCTGTCTTGCGGTAACAATTCGTAGCTACCGGCGAATGGTCTCAGACAGGTCGACATAGACGATATTTTCATGAACCGCGCCATACAATCGGATGTATTCCACGTAAGACAATCGGAATCGGCGACACAAGGCTTTTCTGCAATGCCTGGACTAATCAGAATCTGATTAGACCACGCCCATGATCGGATATTCGAATGTTGCAGAAGCGCGAAAACAACTTTGATCTTTTGCGTTTGCTGTTGGCAGTTCTAGTTTTGCGTTGCCACGCTGGGCTTGTTGGGTTTCAGCAGAAATGGACTGATGACCAGTATTTTCTTGGTGGCCTGTGGGCAGTCCAGTGCTTTTTCGTCATTTCGGGATACCTGATCTTCCGAAGCTGGGAATCCAAACCGATCCTGCGTGTTTTTGCAGAAAAGAGAGCCCGCAGAATCCTGCCTGCCTACGTGATGGTGGTAGTGGTGACGACACTCGCTTTTGCCGGGCTGAGCTCACTAGGAGTCGCAGAGTACTTTCGCAACACAGCGACCTATAAGTACATGCTCGCGAATCTCAGTTTCCTGGGGTTTCTGCAGAACTCTTTGCCCGGAGTATTCGAGAACAGCGCGCAGTCGTATGTGAATGGGCCGCTGTGGACTATCAAGATTGAAGTGATGTTCTACATCAGCGTGCCAATCATCGCGTACATGGCAACGAAGATCCCACGTCGGATACTATTTACCGCCCTCTATCTAGGCGGCGTCATCTGGAATATCGGTTTTGAGTATTTAGCTGAATACACGCAACGATCAAGCCTTGAACGAGTCGCAGAACAACTACCTGGACAAATGGCGTTCTTTGTCAGCGGAGGCGCCATTCACTATGCAAGGTCTTTTGTCGAGAAACGTCTGCGTTGGCTGACGGTTGGCTCCACTGTCGTGGTAGCAGGCTACTTTGCGGTATCGCCTCTTTGGTTTGCACTCGCATATCCGTTCGCGCTTGCGGTTCTTGTGATCGGCTTTGCCAACTATTTCCCATATCTGGGAAACTTTGGCCGATTCGGCGATTTCTCGTATGGAATCTACATATTCCATTATCCGATCTTGCAGGCCCTTGCCACATTTGAGTTGCCCTATAGCCCTGGCACAGTGTTCGCCATTGGTTGCACGTTAACGGTGATCGCAGCCGTTGCGTCATGGCATTTGCTGGAGTCAAAATGGCTGCTCAAGTCATCTCACTACGTCCAAGCGATGAAACGTGCCGAAAGCAGCAGTGCAGAAGCGCCAGAACCAACGGAAACACGGGACTAGCAGGGCGAATCACTTTTCAAAGTGATTCACCGGACGCTAACTAGGCTGGAACTGGACCAAAGAAAGAAAAGGCAGTAAACTGCGGCCGCGCCCAGGTGGTGGAATTGGCAGACACAGAGGACTTAAAATCCTCCGGCCATAGCGGCTGTGCGGGTTCAAGTCCCGCCCTGGGCACTGGATTG
>CAYNNP010000070.1:0-25895 GCA_964398215.1 uncultured Pirellulaceae bacterium
CACGCCGAAAAAATCGAAAGGATTGCGGTCAAAGTTGTGGGTAAAGACAAGGGCTCGCGCCCAAGGCTACAGCATGTCGCCACTCCGTGGCTGGCGTATTGCGGGGCAACATCTGTTCCTGAACGGTCAACTAAATCGTGTTGCCGCTTTAATTTGCCGCGGAAACGGTGTAGCGTTTCGCAAAAGGGGCAACTCTAACTCTAAAACCCGTTAGCGAGGGACAATCAATCTTGATTCAGTCCCTCGCTTACGCTTCGGGTTACCAAAATGACCCGGAATCAAAAACTGATTTGCCCCTAGATCCGTTGTTTCTTGTGAATTTCGGTCCTATGCATCTGTGCTGCTGCCGCTTTTACTGAATTGCCTAATCGATCAGAATGGGCCAGAAATACGCTCGAAGCGTTTTTCGCTCTGTTCAAATCAGATGCCAGCTATCGAATGGTTGGCTTTCAGAAAAATAGGCACGATCGCACGTGAATAGTCTTAGCAAATACAAAAAGATCTTTGGCATCTTTGGGTTGCTGGTAGTCGTTGTCGGTTTTACTGCCTTCATGGCGCCCGATTCTTTTTTGAAAGCAAGCAATATCGAAAACACGGTGCGCTGGACCGCACTGTTTGGAATTATCAGCGTTGGTGTTTCCTTTGTCATCATCACCGGTGGTATCGACCTTTCGATCGGTTCGGTCGTCGGGTTGATCGGATGTATTCTTGCGATGTCGCTGTCGACGACATACACGCCGATTGATTCATTGAAAGTTACCGAAGTCGATCCGAGCCAACGTACGCTTGTCGTCCCGCGTGGTGCAGGAGCTGTTTACAAACCGGGTGAACGAATTCGTTTTTTGGGGAACGCCTATACTGTTGAATCGGCGTCCAGTGACGAAATTAAAGTGACCGACGAAATCGAATCCAGCGGGACAGGATTGCTGCTGCGATTGTTTGACCCTATATCGGTTTCCAAAGAACAACCAACGCCGGTTCGTCGTGGTGTGTCACTGATGCGGCTGCGAACGCTGACGGTGCAGGGAGTTCATAGTGGTATCAATCCAGACGATCGTCTGTCGTTGATTCCTGAAATAGGAAACTCGCAGGACTTTACGGTGTTCAGCGTCGATCGCGATGGCGAGAATACAAGCGTCAATTTTCTTGTCCGTGAAAACCAAAGGGTTCGTACACCGGTTGGTGCTACGATTGCCAACCGGACACAGCCTATGCCAACGGGTCTGGCGATCGCCCTGGCACTGGGAATATCGGTAGCGATCGGTTTTTTGCACGGGATCTTGATCACCAAGTTCAAGTTGCAGTCGTTCGTGGTGACTTTGTGTGGCCTGCTGATTTATCGAGGTGTCGCCCGGTATATCACAGGTGACGAGGGGCAGGGTTTTGGGAGCGAGTATCCGGACCTGAAGCAGTATGGGAAAGGTGACTTTTTCGAGATGCTGACAGGCCAAGAGTTCGCGTTTGATATACCAATGCCGTTCGTCTATCTGGTCATTTTGGCTGTCATTGCGGCGATCTTTTTGAACAAGACGATTTACGGAAGATACATCCTGGCTCTTGGTAGTAACGAGGAAGCCGCCCGGTTTAGCGGGATCAACACGGACCGAATGGTGATCGTTTCTTATATGATTTGTTCGTTCTGTGCGGGGCTCGCTGCGATTTTGTTTTCGTTAGATTTGAATTCGATCCAGCCCGCTGCGCACGGCGAGTTTTATGAGTTGTACGCGATCGCCGCGGCCGTACTGGGTGGCTGTTCTTTACGCGGTGGCGAAGGATCGATTTTGGGCGTCGTTATCGCGGCGGCTGTGATGCGTGTCTTGAACAACGCGATCAACTTGATTGACGGAATCGATACTTCGATCGAATATGCGATTATCGGAACGGTGATTTTGCTGGGTGTGATTTCCGATGAAGCCGTTCGACGCGTTGCGGCTAAACGGCGCGCAGCGAAATCACACTGAACAATGATTTGCCGATAATTCCCACTCGGCCAATCTTGTCACGTTAAGGCCCACTAAAGGCCACGGCGAACAGACGCTATTGCCCACCGATTTGATCGATCAGCGCGGCCGTCTTTTTGATCGATTCGGCGTCGATCGCATGAGGCCCGTTGAATTCATGGAATTCATTTTCGACGCCCGCCCCATCGAACATCTCGTGCAACCGCTGGGCACTGGTGAATGGCAAAATCGGGTCTGCCGTTCCATGAGACTGATACACCGTTGTATTTTCCAAGCGTGACAGACCGCCGCGCCACTGGTTTTCTCTGACCACTGTCCCTGAGAACTGAATCAATGCTTGCGGCGGGGCGATGTCACCACAGGTGGCTACGTCCATCGTCAGCATGGCGCCTTGGGAAAAACCGCCTAGGACCAGCGGTGTCTTGTCGCCTTGAAGTTCCGACTTTACAGCAGTGATCGTTTCGCAAAGCAGGTCTCGCGAATCGACCATCCCTGGAGGTTCTTCGGTGTGTAGTTCGTCAAACTGCTGGGTTTCAAACAACAACTGGAGACGTGCCATGTTCAGTTGCCACCAAGCGCGACCGTCGGGCATGCCGAGTTCCGCTAATGTATGGGGCGCTGCTGGAAACACGAACCGAACGCGGGGCGATTCACGTTTCAACAAACGAATCCACTCTGGACCAATGCCGGCAAGGTCATGCCCTGGTGCTCCGTAACCGTGGCACAGAACCACAGCAATTTCGGGTGCATCGCCACTATCGATTTGGATGCACTGAAGCGGGCCGTACTGAATTTGTGTGGGAGTGATCATCGACGAATTGGATTGAGTGGGCAGAGTCTTGCGAACCGAATATCGGTTACTTTATCGAGCGGCGACATGGCTTGCGAGATGGCTAGGATTCTTGGACGCAGGGTGAAGCATTGTTTCAAGCTGCGGATTTTCATGCGGTGTTTGGTTGTAGGCCGGACCAAGGACGCAATACGTGCCGGAACAGCGCAAACGCCTCCATTGTGTCGCAGAGATTGCGCTATCAACGACGTTTCTACTTGCGTCCGAAGTTCCGGCAATTGCGGCGTTTGCTCGGTCCGGCCTACTTAAAAAGCGCAACTTCAAAACTCACGCTTCGGGTTACCAAAAACCGACGCCTGACGTAAAAGGGCAACTCCAAAATTGACGTGTCGGGTTACCAAAATGACCCATCGCCGACATGGCAATCAGTGGAACCTCAAGACGCTTTCTACTAGGATGACGATCTGAAATGATCGCTGCCTCCAATTCTGAAAGCTGATGTCTAACATGAATTTCCGTCTGAGCTTCTGTCTATTTTCAATCTCATGTTTGCTGGCGTCGCCGGTTTCCTTGAATGCGCAGGATGGACCCGCAGATTCCGCTGGCAAGCCGGTCAAGGTCTTCATCTTGTCGGGCCAGTCCAACATGGTCGGGGCGGGAAAAGTGACGGGTGGCGGCGGTCGTTGGGGATCAGAATTCACGGACGTGGAAGTATCGGTCTACGAAGGCACTTACGATCCCAAAGTCGATTACGACGCTTTGAAGCCAATCAAAACACTGAAGCTAGATCGGTTTGGTGGCGTGAAACCAACGCCTTATCCAGGCGGCGGAGTTCATGTGACGCGTGGGTTCATTCAGATCAAAACCTCCGGCGCGTACTTGTTGCGCCCAGGCTATGGTGGGTCGATGCGAAATATCATGGAGGTTGATGGCAAGGAAGTGCATCGAATGGAAGTCGGTGAAGAAGCGATTCGAAACGAAATCCGACTGACGGCTGGAAAGAAGGTGCCGTTCAAGATCACGTATTTGACGAACGATGCCAATGGACTGGGATGGATCGACCGCTTGGATGTCCCTGGAACACTTTCAACATTAGTAAAACACCAAGGGATGTATCCGTTTCTGGTCAACGAAAAAGGTCAATGGACGAAACGCGATGACGTCTGGTATCGCGGCGTCGTGACCGCCACGGGTAGCCGATGGTTGGGTGTCGAGTCGGGGCGTATCGGACCGGAGATTGGTTTTGGGCATGTGGTCGGTGAACATGAAGACCAGCCTGTACTGATCTTGAAGACGTCACAAGGAAACCGTTCACTGGGCTGGGACTTCCTTCCTCCCAACAGCCCTCAGTACGAATACGACGGAAAAATCTACGCCGGCTACAAGGAATCGCCATCGTCGTGGGAAAAGGGTTCCGAGCCCAAGCCGATCCAGTGGTACGCGGGCAAACAGTATGATGACTGTTTTAGCGCGGCACATGAAGTGCTTGATAACTTTGACAAACAATTTCCGCACTGGAAAGGACGCGGATATCAGATAGCTGGCTTTGTTTGGTGGCAAGGTGACAAGGATCGTTACAACGCTGGGCACGCCAGTCGCTATGAGCAGAACTTGGTTCATTTGATCAAGACCTTGCGTGCGGAATTCAAAGCTCCCGACGCAATGTTCGTTTGTGCGACTCTCGGCCAGACCGCCAAGGACACGACGGACCCGAACGAAAAGTTAATCTTGGACGCACAGCTCGCCGTGGATGGTGAATCGGGAAAGCACCCTGAATTCAAAGGCAACGTGAAAACCGTTTACACTCATCCGCTGAGCCAAGGTGGCGCATCGAACAGCCACTACAATGGGAATTGCCAGACGTACATGGATATCGGTATCGCGATGGGCAAAGCAATGGTTCAGCTTTCCGAATTCAGTGCGAAATAACGCGCTCCGCGGATCGGTCCGAACCAGTTTCGCGATCCGGCGACATCACCGACGCCAGAATTCGCGAAAGGACTGTTGACGAGTCAAACGTTTGGCGTTCTTTTCCATCACACCCTTTGCTGCTTCGGCATCGGCCAAGGTCGGCGGAAATTGTTGCATGTCTTTTGCCGGCAGTGGCAACGTCGATTGCCCGGTCAATGTGTTCAAGTCGGCGTCTTTGTCCCAGCCGACACAGTGCAGAACGAAATCACGTTTCCAGCCCTGGGGGATCGGTTCCGATGGCACCGTGAACTTGAGACGCAATTCGTCACCGCTGCTGATCACAACCATCTTGTCATCCCAAGCCTTGACCAAGCCCAGCGATTCACCGAACGAAGTCAACGGGCCCGCAAGTGGTGGCCACTTTGCAAAGCTGCTGGCTGATTGGTAGTCGTAAATTTCCGGCGAAGTAGCATTCGGTTTTGACTTGGCCGAAAATCCATGATGCCCTGTTTCAGCAAAATTCAATTTTGAATCGTGCGCTTTGAATGGCGCCGGTTCGTCTTGCACAGCCAAGTGAGCATCGTCCCAATAAATCTGCGCCGAAGTACGTACCCTTAGTCGAGGGTCATCACGCAAGATTTGGTCCGTCACATCAATCACAATCGTTTTCGTTTTGCCGCCAGGGAATCCAGCGTACGGAATCACTTTCTTCCAGCCGCCTTCCTCGTCGGCCTCCGGGACCCAGATCGATGGGTATTCTGGAGACGGCAGTTGTGGGTTTTGGTCGATCTGGATGTTCAGTGAAGTATCGGTGGGCATGATCCATCCGGTCAAAACCAAATGAATCGATTTGCCTTGCTGGATTCGCTGGATCGAATCGCTAAAGTCCAGATCGATCCAGTGCGGTGGGCACAAGCCTTGTCGCATCCGTTGCTCAAACGCTTGCACGAATTGACCGTCACGCGTCTTTAGTAACTCGCTGACATTTTTGCCTTGGGTGTCCGTTGCGTTGTTCACGTCAAACACATCCGAATTGCGAAAAGCGAAAATGGTTGGCTCTGCGATGTTGCCTGGCCCGACTTTCTCATTCGTCCAAATCTGCACGTCGGCTGGGTGGTCGACGGCCTGCAAAGCGACATGGTCGATGTAAGCGATTTCCCAAAGCTCTTCTGTGATTCGCATCTCGTAGTTGCCGTCGCGCGGCTTGACATTCGCCCCGTCGACTTTCAAGTATTCCCAAGGGCGATCTTTGACAACAATGCCCGGAGCGACTTGCAGCCCCAGCGGCGCGGCCCACAAGCAATCCGTCATGAACACGAACTTCTCGCCATCCCATGCATACAAGTATGGACAAGAACCCTTTAACGATTGTTCTTCTTCGACCAGCATGTCAACTTTGGCATCGCGAATCGTTTGCGTTAGACCATTGGGCATGATCACGCGAATCGATCCTGGCGATTTGTAGCTCGCCAATCCAAAGTGGGTCATCGGCCGAGTCACGATTTGCGAACGATAGTGGGGACCAAATCGAACTTCTAGAACCGAGCCGATTGCATAGTGATTGACACGCCCAGTAGCGTTGTCGTAGATGCCTTTGAATCGGACGCCAACGTAGTGATTTTTGCTCTTGAGTTGGTTACTGGCAAAAGCAAGCTGGCCGTTTTTGATGCCAACGATATCCGCACCGCCGTCAGAGTCAAAATCGGCAGACAGCAAACTCGTGATGCCTGTTAGCGACGATACCGATTGTGGTTCGTCGATACCCCAAGGACCGAGTCGCGACACGTTGCCGGTTGTGTCGCTAACAATTTCTTGCCACGAATCGTTGTCCAAGTCGCTGATGATGGTGTGTGATGAAGCAAAGTCGCTGGATTCCTGTCGTTCGATCGTCCAGATTCCCGTGTCAGCGGTTTGCGAAAACACGATCGTTGTCTGCTTGGGTGAAACGACTGCGATATCCCAAGAAACGTTGCCGTCAAAGTCGCCGATGTGAACCGAACCGGCGTCCTTCAGCGGTTTGACTTCGTCCAAAACACGCGAGCGAAATTGCAGATGCAGTAGATTTTCAAGAATACTGATTTGCCCAGACTCACCGTGAAGTACGACCGCATCCAAGTCCAAGTCGCGGTCGATGTCGCCGATTTGCATGGCAGTGATCTTGCCTTGATCTGCGAAAGTTGCTTCGTGCTCGATTTCAAAAAAGCTACGATCACCACGATTCACGAACAAACGCAATCCCTCCGTCGTTGCGATCATCAAATCCAAATCGCCGTCACCTTCCAGGTCGCCAGCCGCAACCGTTGTGATGTCGTCGACTTTACTGAGTCCCGTATCCTGACTAGCGAGAGTCAATATGTTTTCAGCGCCGTCGCGTCCGTCAACGGAGATCAACTGGACGCCTTTTGATGAATACGCCAAAACACCTGGAAACGCGTCGTGGCGAGTTCCAGGTACGCCCTTGCCCGCTGGCTTTTTGATTCGGTCCGGGTTGCTGGCATCCGCTTCGAATAGGTCGACGGTTAACAACTCGGTCGGCATCAATTCAGACTTCAGCTCCGTGACCTTGGAAAACTTTCCTTGGTCGAATTTCCACAAAGCGACGGTACCGTCTTTGGCTGCCGTTAAAACATCAGGCGACAGATCAAGGTCATAGTCCAGCAGTTCGATGGCGACCAAGTCTTCACCGCCAACTTGACTGGCAACGAAATCGTACTTTACAGAAGCCTTTTGAATCGGCTCGGTCTTCATTTGCTTCACCGCCAATCGGCGTAGCCCGTCAAAGCTCAATCGGTCCAGCGGATGAGGCGCGACGCGCCGCCGATCCGTTTTCATGATTTCCTCAGGATTCACAATATTGAACCACTGCATCATATTGAGGTCAGCAGTATTCCAGTCATTCTTTTCTGCCCCTTCAGCTACCTGTTGGACCAACTGTTCGGGAGTGACACCTGCCGTCAGTCTTTTTTGCAGCGTCGAACGAATTGCTTTTGCAGGCCCCCAGCTGCGATTAACATGCTCTGCCGTCGAATCGTCTTTGGTAGCAAGGTTCAGCTGGGCTGCTCGGATGGCCAAGAAAAGATTGTCGCTGTGCTGCTTGGAAACCGCACCAAATGTTTTGGCGGCCTGTCGCGCGATGTCAATCGGAATCCCATTGAACGGATCTTCCATTTGGCTAACGGCTTCTTCAAGTGGACCGATCAAGATCACAGATCGTGGGTCTTTGCCAGTAGGCGATTCCAGCAACTTGGCAAGTTTGTTGATGACATTTCGCCGGATCGATTTCCGCATCGCCTTTGGCAACATATCGGCTTCGCGCAAGTCAATCAGCCGTCCCATCCAATTTGATTCCACAACATCGCCGGACACTTTTTCATGATTTGTGATCGCTGCACGGGCATTCGCGATTGCATCGGACAATTGCGCTCGAGCGTCTGTTCGTTCTTGCTCCGTGACGGTTGGGTTTTCCGCCGTGGTTGCCAACTGATCTACCAGCAAGACTCGATTCAAGGCACTGTTCAAAGAGACAGACTTATCGCTTGGATACTCTGCTACCAGCTTTGCCCACAACTGATCTGCTTCTTTTGGTAAAACGTTTTCAGTGGCCGCCAACGCATCTCGAGTGATCGAAAGAAAGTCGGTTGTTGGATCGCCAGTTTTCCCGCCGTTAGGTTTTGGGTCGTTTTTGCTTTTGCAAGCTGATGTGCAGCACAGCAATGTCGCAAGACACAAGAAACAGCAGCTTGATAAACTAAATTTGATTGAAAACATCGGACGCCGAAATGAGCGAGGATAAAATATCGGGGCGCAGGCAGTGATTACGTCATTTTTACGTCTTCTACAATTCCAGTGTTCAAAACATGCAGGAACGAAGCTGAATCAATGCTGTTGAAGCCGCCGGTTGATTCTAACGGATCTGGGTGAAACTAGCATGCTGGATTCACCGGTAGCGTTCCATCGGCGGCCTGTTTTGAAAGACATGTGCCTTGAACGTTCATTCTTGCAACGTAGAATCGAATTTGAAAGCAGGTTGTAAAATTCACATTCGGGAAAACGGTGAACTCGACGACGATCAAAATCTGGCACGCGGCTACTTCCTCGGATCACCCTGGTCGGGTGGAATCTTGCTGCGAAAATTGGCTGGACGAGGAAGAAGTGGAACGAGCCAATCGGTTTCGCAAACCAACATCGCGCAATCAACATGTCGTGGGACGCGGGATGGCGAGACGTCTGCTAAGCAATCCGGATTTTGGACCGGAGCAGATTCGGTTTGGCGCCGAGGTTCACGGCAAACCGTTTGTGAGCGATCCGCCGCAAGCCAAGCAGCCGTTCAATATCGCTCATACTGACGGGCTCGTGCTGTGTGGTCTTTGCGACGGACCGCATCGATTGATCGGCGTTGATGTCGAAAAATTGTGTCGCCGCACGGACCCTGAATTAGCAGAACGCTATTTTTCGAAACCAGAAGTCGAGTTCTTGCGGACCAAGCCGGATCAGAAATCCGTCCAGGATACTTTTTTGCGGATTTGGACTTTGAAAGAATCTTTCATCAAAGCGATTGGCACCGGATTGCAGACGCCGCTCGCTGATTTCGCGTTCAGTGATATTGATTCCGACACACCCAAAATTACGATGCTAAAACCAGAATTGGAAAGCAATTTGACTTGGAACTTCTTTTCAATTTCACCAAAGCCTGGTTTTGTTGGAGCCGTTGCCGTCGCAACCGAAGCCTCGGATCCTAACATCAAGTTACGGTTATCAGATTTCGGTGAATTGATCGACTGACGATTCGTGCAAATCGCCAGTGATTTCGCGCAAGGTTATTAGGTTAAGCCTTTGGTAGTTTTACTTTGCCACTCTTCTTTTTTTTGTCTTCGCCCTGTTTGTCCGTAGATACGGTCGGCGGAAATCCATTTAGCTGCCGCCAGATTTCGTAACCAAGTGGGACACGATCCAGAAGCACCCAGCCGTTGGTGCGAACACCCTGTCGAAGGTATCGATCATCGGGCCAACCGTTTTCACGTTCGAAATGGTCCTCGGGTGTAACGACCACACGAAAGTTTCCACTGCCGTCGTCGGTTGGGAAAACCCGGTTGACTTTGCCGCCGAATGTTCCAACGGCAACGGATGGCCAGCCAACGAACTGCACTGCAGGCCATCCTTCGAATTGCAATCGGACACGATCACCTTCTTTGATCAGTGGCATATCGTTCCCGCTGACTTTCATTTCGACAGACAATTCATCCGTATCGGGAACGATAACGAACAGTTGATCTCCCTCTTTGACCGTATCGCTGCCCTCCAGCCCGTTCCATTGCTGGATGCGTCCACCGCGAGGCGCACGAATCTCCAAGCGATCAAGCTCACTGCGTTTGTTCCGCAGGTCCAAAATTTCCTTCTCGATCGTATTGATCTTTTGCATCGACTCGAGAACCTTCTGGTTGGCTGACCGGTTCTTAATGTCGATCTCTTGCTTCTTGGATTCGATCTCTTCTTCTTTTGATAACAGAGTCGCATAGTATTCATGAACAGCATTCTCTGCCTTCAGCACTTTGGACTTACCAGATTCCACAGCTTGTCGCTTCGAGAACAGTTCTTCTCTTGAGACCAAGCCCTTGGCGGCAACTTCTTCGGCGATACGGAGCTGGTTTTCCTTGTCGGTTTGGCCTGCCTTGAGCGAAGCCACCTCGTTCTTTGTTTGCTCCCATTTTTGGACTGCCGCTTCGTAGTCCCGTTCCAATGATGCAGACATGCTCTTGCCGCTTTCGATTTGTAATAGTGCAGCCTGCTTGGCCACTTCTAGACTTGTTAGCGCTGTCGACTCCTTGGATTCCATTGCGACGATTTGTGTATCCAACTGAGCAACGCCTTCTGCTGCGAAAGGGGTCAAACGTAGCACCAATTCGCCTTTCTCGATAAAGCTTCCCTCCCGCAAACCCGGTTTGACAAAGCTGATGACACCCTTTGATGGACTGCGAACTGATTGCGGTCGTTCTTGAGGATCCAATGCAACAACCGCCCCAACTCCGCTGGCAGTCTGTCGCCAAGGAACAAGGAATAGGGCGGCGACGCTGATTAGCAAAATCACAAGTGTCAGTTTGCCGAACACACGCACCAAGCGACCGGTCCGAACCATCTGCATTGCAGGAAAGTCGTCAAGCGAATCTTTGCTGATCATGATAAAGTCCCATTTTTCATTGACGGACCGGCTTGCCGAAAGCTGATCGTTTGATCAAACCGTTCAGCAATCAGAGGGTTGTTGGTAGTTGCAATGAGTGTCCAGCTAGAATCCGGGTCAAGTAGCTTCTCGAGAATCAAATCCAGTTCTGCTGGTGAAAGGCTGTCCAAAACACCGTCAATCACCAGCAGCCTGGGGTTGGAAACGATCGCGCGAGCAATCATCAGCCGAGCCGCTTTCTGTTGGGTCAATGGATACCCGCCGGTCTGAAGGCGTGTTTGAAGCCCTGCGCTCAAACCAAGTATTGATTCAGAAAGACCAACCGCATCGAGCGCGGCGCGGACGCGGGCCTGACCAATCCCTGGCCGGCCCAGATCAACGTTCTCGCGGATTGTCCCGGTAAAGACTTCGCTATTTCCTGCAAAGCCAATGATCGGATTTGTCTGATCACTAGCGACTTTGACGGGATCGAGATCCGCGACCCGGACCACCCCATGACTTGGAGCCATCAGGCCAACCAATGCCTTGGCCAAGTCCGACTTGCCATCAGAGTCGTTACCAACAATGGCAACTTTATCACCCGATTCAATCGTCACGCGAGTCACGTAGGATGAAGACTCCGCCCGCCAAAATTCTAGATCGGTCCATGAAACCGTGGCCGGTCTGTTGTCGAATTGAATCGCTTCGGGTCGCGGATCAACGGGAATATCGAGCAGGTGCCCAACCTTATCGACCCCAGCCATCAGGTCATAGAACTTTTCTAGTGACTTGCCCGCTTTCGCGAATGCTCCTACAACCACGGTCACCACCAACTCACTGGCGACAAGCTGCCCGAGCGTCAATTCACCGCCAATGACTAACCAGCCACCAAGAGCAAGTACTGCGGTCGATGCGAACACCTGCAACAAGATCGCAAAAGAAGCTTGGCGTAGCACGACACGAAACTGCTTTCGCCGCGCCTCGATGTAGGCGCTGGTTAACTCGTTCGCCCTGTCAATTGCAAGAGCTTCACCACCACCAATTTTGAATGCTCCAGGCGACGCAAGGACATCTTGCAGCCAATGAATGGTCTGGTACTTTGTGATCGATTCGTCAATCGCAGTACGGATTCCACCACGGCCAAGAATCCATGTGATCGAAATCATGGAAATCAAAAGAACGATATCGAATCCCAACAAGAATGGATGATAAAACGCAAGCAGGACCATGCCAAGAATCGTCGTCAAAACGATTGACACCCCATCCAACAGCAACACAGAGGTCGCTTTCTGAATGGTCATGATATCGAAGATCCGGTTCGCAAGCTCGCGCGGGTACTCCTTCGAGATAGCAGCTTGGTTTGCACGAGGAAAGCGATGCGCCAAATCACCGACAATGCGCACAAACTGTCGTCGCTGAATCATCTCGACCGAGACTTTCTGTAGTATCTTTAGTATTCCCGCCAGTCCCAACGCAATCAACAGTACAACCCCTAGCACTACCAATGGTTGCAAGTACACACCCCAGCTAACAACATTCACCAGGGATTCAACTGCCAACGGAGTTGCGAGTGTCAGGATGCCAGCAACGAATGCAAACAGCACCACGACCGAAATGTCTCGACGTTCCATTGCCAATAAACTGGCGAAACGCCGAACTGGCGACATGTGGTGATGGTCATGGCCTGCATCATGCGGGGCTGAAAGACTGTCGCACTCTAGTTCTTGTTTGGCAACGAAAACACGATGACCGGTCTGACGTACGATCGTATGACGCAACTCACGATGCGTCATGGTGTTGGGCGTAAATCCGCGTGAGTGAAACTGCGTTGACTCCAATCGCTTGCTACTGCCAGCATCAATGACAGTCAGGGATTGATCCGATTTGGCAACAAGGATCGGATAGCCTTCATGCAAAAAACTCAAGGCATCGCGTGTGCGGTCAAAATCGATCTCTCGCAAATGAATGTTGGCTCTGCGAGCAGCAATAACCAAGACATGCAGCGAATCTGAATCGTCGTCACCCTCGTTGGCAAAAATAGCTGATCGCTGCACATTGATGCCAAGACTGATTCCGGTCTTAGCAATGGCGCGATAAATCGTTTCTTCGCTGGGCGACGTTACCACTGAAATCGGAGTGTCTGTCAGCATAGCTCTACTTGGCGAGTGCAAATTCGATAGGGGCAGTATTGTCGACATCTAAAACACGCAAAACTTGTCGTGTATTATTCTTCGCAAGTTTAGCAGGTGCTCCATCACGAAAAGTGTGCAACCTGAAAAATAACGACAAGTTTTTCGTGTTTTTGTTTTCATGAAATATGTGTTAAGATATATTCAGCGTGAATACTAGAAGTTGTGTTTGCTGTTTCTCGTAGGATTTGCAGGTGTATCGTGGCCAAAAAGAAGCCTAAATCAGCGTTAGCAGGCAAGAAAGCCTTAGCGTCTGCAAAGAAATCCAACAGTCAACCTGCCGCAGATCGATCACGAAGCTGGACATTTTTGACCAACCATACGCATATACTAATCCTGCTGCACCGAAACCCCGACATGGTTCTGCGACAAGTTGCTCAGCAGGTTGGAATCACCGAGCGAGCCGTGCAGCGAATCGTCCAGGACCTTGAGGAGGGCGGTTTCATCGAACGCGAGCGTGTTGGGCGCAGGAATCACTACGAGGTTGTTACGGATATGCCCCTGCGTCACCCCATCGAAGCTCACCGTGAAATCGGCGATCTTCTGAACTTGGTTGATGCCTAATTGCCAGCATCACGCGGGATTGAGTTTGGGTAATCTAGCGGGGGTGAAACTCGTGGTAGGCGACACGTGAATCCAATCGTGGTTCACGGTCGATCATAGAGTCATCGTCCCGTTATGAAGCTGACGCGTGAATTGGAAAAAGTGGGTAATGCGCTACAGCCGCGTTGAATTTTTGCGCCTTGTGCTGCTGGCCTGCCTGATTTACTTGCCAGTCGTTTTCGTGCAAGCTCAAGATGCTGATCAAGATCAGCTTCGCCCGTTTCTCAAACAGTCGCCTATAGCGCCTGCCAATTCAGGAGCCGAAGATGATCCTAGGGGTGGAATCGTATCAAACCCGGAAATGATTGAAGATGCGAATGATGAAGCCACAGATGATCAACGGCAATCTGATTTTTCGGTAGACCAGGCCTCGCCTTCAAGCGACCAAGTACCATCTTCCGCTGAGGACGCTGACTCGAAACTCTCTGATCCCAGTAGCGATGTTCCAGCAAGGTTGAACACCTTGGATTTGCTAGATGTGATCGCGAGCGTGAACCAGTCGTACCCAGTGATCATTAAGGCTCGCCAGCAAGCCGGTCTTGCACAGGGACAGTTGACCGAAGCGTGGGGTAGTTTTGACACCAAGCTAAAACTGGAATCGTTTAACGAGCCAACTGGATTTTACGAAAACTATCGGCATTCGATTGGAGCTTCTCGCCAGAACTGGTCCGGCAGTACGGTTTACGGTGGCTATCGCATTGGCCGCGGTTCGTTTCAGCCTTGGTACACAGAACGTGAAACGGAGGAGGGCGGCGAATTCAAGCTTGGCTATCGACAATCGCTGCTTCAGGGGCGAGAAATCGACACGTCTCGAGTGGCCGTCTTGCAAGCAACCCTGAAACGCAAAGCTGTCGCGCCAGGGGTGCGCGTGGAGGTGTTGAATACGTCTCTTGATGCGGCGCTGCAGTATTGGGATTGGGTCGAAGCCGGTTTAGTAATGGAGGCGCAGCGGTCTCTAGTCGAGTTGGCAGAAAAACGGGGGGAGCAGTACAAGGCGGGAGTCAAAGCGGGCAAGTTTCCCGAGATTGATCAGATATTAAATAAGCAACTGATTGCCGAGCGGCGTGCGAAGCTAATCGAATCAAGCCAGAAGTTTCAGGCGGCGGCTTTCAAGCTTTCGTTGTTTTTAAGAGACCAGCAAGGCAATCCACTTGTTCCCGAGCCAAGCTTGCTGCCAAACGATTTGCCAGCGGTTCTGCAAACCGAAATCCCAGATTTACAAGCGGAATTGGCCAACGCTTTGGCGAATCGCCCCGAAGTCCAGCTGTTGGCGATTGAACGTCAACGCCTGCAAAACGAGCATGCGTTGGCCGTGAACCAGACCGAGCCAGTGCTGGATTTCATTGGCGAGGGCTCCCAAGACGTGGGCGCTGAAGCGACATCTTCAGACGACAAGGGTGAGTTCGTGTTGATTCTCGGGCTTCAAGGTGAACTTCCGATACAAAGAAGGAAAGCACGCGGTAAGTTGATATCGATTCACGCCAAACTAGCACAGCTTCATCAAAAGCAGCGGTTCATGCAGAACAAAATCCAGGCCGATTTGGCCATTGGGTTCAATGAACTGCAGCGTGATGCGGAGGTTGTCGAACAAGCATCACTGTCGCTGGAAGCAGCGCGCGAGACGCTGGAGCGTTATCGTTTTGCGTTCACCAAGGGCAAGATCGATTTGATCTACTTGAACCTGCTTGAGGTAAAAGCCAATGAGACGGCAATCAAGTACTTGAATGCAAAGAAACAGTGGCACACTGCGTTCGCTCGATTGCGAACATCCCAGGGCCTAGATATGTGAAGCTATGATTGCTTCCATTCTAACCAGGGCTACGCAATCCGTAGCCTGCATCCACGTCAGTCCTTTATCTCGGTCGTCAGTATCGTCTGCTCACGATCTTTCCACTGGACCCAAACGCGCACATTGAGTTTTGCGGTGGATTCGATCCGGGCAATCAATGATTGCAACTGACGCGTTCGCTCCAGATACGTCTGCATCGTTTTGATCCGTTGTTCTAATGAGTCACGCATCGGACGCAGTCTTCGCCGATCATCCGTATTGGCTTCTTTGTAGATGTTCGACATTCGCGACGACTGCTGATTGCTGATTTGCAAAGCCGTTGTCAACTGATCGGCAAACTGATTGAGAAGCGGACTGGAAACGATATTCCAAGGAGCTTCGCGATCCAACTTGGCGGCAAATCGTACTCGACAAGACAATTTTCGACTGCAGCGAATATCGAAACGCATTCCTAGCGACACCGATTCGCTGTCGTCCATTTTCAGCACTGCCAAACCACTCGTACGCTTGATCTTTGCCGGATCTATCGGCTCGATCCAACCAAGCTCAATTTTTTCCGGAAGCGCAATATTGACTGAGATCCTGGTTACTTTGCTCTGGATCGGCTGGGTAAGATCCCAAGTCGGTCGTACGTCAGGTCGCTGCAATGACAAGACGTAAGAATCAGCTTGGATTGCGGGACGAAAGTAAGTGAAATTGCCTTCGCTATTTTCCAGCCGACCATGAAATAGAAACGAAGCACTTGAGGACTTTTTGGCCGCTGCAGCCAGCCTCATTCTCGTGACTCCGTCAACTTGCTCGATCAAGGCAATCGCCTGCTCGGCAGGGTCCAAAATCTGAGTACCGTCATCGGAAAGACTCAGTGGAACCTTGTACGGAAACTCCAGGCCGATTGCTTTCGCATTGGATTCCCAGAGCGTCACCGGTGGGCTTGGGGGGGATGAGTTGGCCAATCGAATCGACGAAATGTTTCCGTTTGTTTTGCGAGTCGGTTGCGGTGTCTCTGCGGGAGCCCGTGTGTCGCCATCATCGTCACCCAGAGGTTTCAATACAGGTATCGCAGATGTGTCGCTCGAGTCGCTATCGGATTCGGTTGGAGATTCACTACCAGCCATTTCGGGTGCCACCGATGCAGCATCGTTGGAATCGAATGTTTTTGGCGTCGCTGGTCGTGGCTCGATCACAGGAACGATCGGATCAATCTCTATCGGCTTTACTGTATCGACATCAACAATTCCGCTTGTCATTGGCGCAGCGTCATCGAATGTCGCCAGAGCTGCTTGTCCAACCGGATCAGTGCTCAATTCGTTTGGCGTCGAACCGCTATCGACTCCCGTGATCACCTTGGGAACAGCAGTCTTTTTGGACTTGGTTTTTTGAGCGGTTTTTGTGTTCGTGTCACCAGAATTGCCGGAGACATAAATGAGAATTCCGACGATCGCGATAACGCCAACAACAGAGAGTGCGGCGACGAACCATCGTGAGAAAAATGATTCCTTTTGAGGAGACCTTGGACTGGCGGATGGTGTGTCCCGAGGGCGATCAAACTCGCTGGATTCTTCAACTGCAGCGGTGACAAGCGGCGACTCATTGTGACTGGATTCTTGCTGGACAATCGTGTCCTGTGGATCGCCCAGAACGCTCGCGCGAAAGTTGTCGATGGCAAGTGCTGAAACTGGATCAACACTGCAATGCTGCTCGCAATTTCGCGATGAGATATCATTCAGCGAAAGGTATCCGCCCGCGTCCATCGACCAGTCCGACATGTCAACCTTATGAAGCGGCAAACCGGTAGCTTGCTGGCTGGCAGCGGCAACCGCAGCCATCTGTTCGCACCAAGAATCAACGACGTCCGTTGGCGGTGGCCCTAGCCGATCGATCAATGCTTCCAAAGATTCTCTTTGCGTGCTGTTGGCTGCATCGAGCGACAACAGAAACTCGCTCGCTTGAGCTGGTGTCAGTTCGCCGGATTGAAGCTGTAGCACCGTATTTTTGACGGCGTCGCGACTGATATTGATCGCGTCATCGCCCCGCAAACTGTGCGATTCGTCTTCTGAAGAATGGTGATTTGTCATGATTTTTTGTTCATTGCCCTGACGCACAAAAATGACAGCATACCGAACACAAACCCGATGATCCGGAACACTCAGCAAAGTTTTCCTTGTCTGTTCGAACGGAATAACCAAATGATGGGGACTGTTTGTGCCGATAAGTCCGCCTGAAGCGGTTTTTCTCAGAGCAACGATTGTACTTTTTGTTGCTAGCTACGGAGAGATCGACTGCTTCATTGCCTACCGGGGGGATGGCATCTGCAGCCCGCAGAGCGTTGTCGTACACGCCCCCCGTAAATTTACGAGACGCCAGAACCGGCGAGCGGCCAGAGCCGTGGAGACGTTTGCAATGCAACGATTGACTCAATTAAGAACACCCCAGAATTTGAATTGTGGTTCAAGTGGTTTCGCAAAGCTCATTCTGAGCCTTTGTTTTGCCGCTTCGCTTGGCATCACTGCGAACGCTCAAAGTGTTGGTAGTGGAGTTGTCCAAGCTGACTACGAAGCAAGTGGCTTTGTGACCCCAGCTGGAATGGTGCCACCAGAACAGGCCTTTGGGCCAGGCGGAATCATGCAGGTTGGATTCACGGCCTGCGATTCATGCGGCTCTGGTGGATGCGACGGCGGATGTAGTTCTGGCGGATGTGATTCAGTGCCCACCATGGGCGGCTGCACGGGCGGTTGCGGGGCAAACCCAGCGACCGGCGGATGCGGCGGATCACGCTGTTCTGGCGGAGGCATCTTTGGCTCCAATGATGGTGGTCACGGATCTGGATCTGCATCCGGTGGAATCTTTGGTGGCAATGGTGGCGGCGGTTGCGGCGGCGGCAAAGGTTGCGGCGGCGGACTGTTCGGTGGCAACGGATGCGGTGGCGGTCTGTTCGGCGGCGGAGGTTGCAAATGTGGCCTTGGCGGCGGCGGGGGTTGCGACTTGAGCAACATGTGCATTTGGTGTCGAGGACAAGGCTGCAGTGCATGTCAGCTTGGTCAAAACGGAAACGGTTTGGTGAGCGGAATGCTTGGCCTACTTGGTGCACTACGACCGTATCAACAAGCCAGTTTGTGCAACACACGATGGTATGACATTTCTGCAGAAGCCGTATTCTTGACCCATGATCTTGGAGCAGGCGGCGCACCAAACGGTATTACATCAGATGGTCTTGCAGGCCCTACCGTGCTGGGCGTTCGTGACAACAACGTCAGCTTGGAAGGCGGCGTCCGCGTCTCAGGTGCCTTGATCTTTGGCCCTGGTAGTAACCTAGAACTCACTTACATGGGTGGCCAGGAATGGCAAGACACCGTTGGCGTTACCAGCACAACTCCAACACTGTTTTCTTTCATCTCTGACTTCGGCACGTCACCCTTCGACGGCTTTGATGACCCCGATCGTTCTCTATCGCACACAGTTGCTCATCGCAGCGAGTTCCACACGGCAGAGATCAACTACCGTCGCCGAACCATGTGGCCATACTGCCGCTTCCAAGGATCTTGGTTGATTGGATTGCGATACCTTCGCTACGACGACAGTCTTGTTTTCTCAGCGACTGGTACAGACAACAACACCGGATCATTCAACGGATTGCGGTTCTACCAATCATCTGACTCGTTCCGAAATAGCCTGTTCGGACCGCAAGCTGGATTCGACTTTTGGTGGAATATTCGTCCAGCAGTTAGCCTCGGAATCGCAGCCAAGGGAGCTTGGGTGCTTAACGACATCGACCGCACGACCAATCTGACCGCAAACTCAATTGGTACAGGTGCTACACAAGGAACACAACTTCTGACGGATGGACTTGACGACGTCTCTGTCTTGGGAGAAGTATCACTGCAACTCGCATGGAGAATCAGTCATTCCTGGACAATTCGCAGTGCTTACTACGGAATTGGCGTCGATGACATCGCGTTTGGTAGTGTTGATCGTGAGACCAATCGTGACTTTGTTTTCCAGCAAGCACCACAAGACGCGGTCGTCAACTTCGACGATCTATTCGTCCACGGTTTCTCTCTAGGTGCTGAATATCAGTGGTAAAACGCTGCAGAACTGTACATTTGTGCAATCCACAACCCCGCTGACTAAGTCAGCGGGGTTATTTTTTTGCCTAGACGCAACCACCCAAGTGGCGGGATTAAAGGTGCCGTAGGGGACAGGTTTGAGCCTGATTGTTTGGGTCAAATGGAATTTGGGGCCATTGGGCCGGAACTGATAACAAGATAAGCGCGTCCCAGAAAGAGCGTTTCGTTGACAGGATAAGGGCCTCAACTAGAATCGCACCCATAACTTATCTATTTGCTTTATCTTTCCCAGTTTGCGTTAGTTTCTGGTTCTATCGAGCCCGATAGATTCAGCGTGACTTTACGTTATGTTGACCGATGAAGGAACGTGCGTGCAACTACACAATGAAGCAAGTCGATACTGTTGTCCCACTGAGTTGGTAGCAGCAAAATACAACTATTCCGCCTAGTCTGCAGATCGCAGCGACACGTTTGGTAGAAACCTTGATGATCAAACGAAACGAATCTCAAAACCGCAAAAAGCGTCGCATCAATAAAAAGCGTCGTCGTCTTCTGATGGAAGATTTGGAAGACCGCCGTCTTCTGGCAGGCGACACAGGTGTGCCGGCGCCCCCAACTAATCCGCTGCCGACCTTTGACGCCCCACGCAACATTGGTACGGTCGCAGCGTTCACCCATCTCGAGGAAGAAGCCCCCAATACACTTGGGCAAAACGATTTCTTTACAAATGCAGAGTTCATTCCACTTGGCACAGGTCCAGGGCAGGAAGACACCATCGATGTACAAGGCACGCTTGGTTTTCAAGTTGGAAACTTGGTGTCTGGCGACATCGACTTTTTCTCCTTCGATTTGAGAACAGGTGACATCCTTGATTTAGCGATTCAAGGCTCTGGTCAAAACATCACGGTCTTTAATCCGGACGGGACGATTTGGTTTGGAACCGATGTAAACACTGGGGCAGGTACTTACCCAACCGGTTCACCATTACAAAATATTGGTAACGCAGTCGGTGCCCAAGTTGTACCTGCAGACGGTCGTTACGCAGTGGCGGTCGGCGTATCGAACATGCTAAGCAACTACACGCTTGGACTGCGCGTGTATCGTCCGGTGCTGGAGCAAACTGATATCGGGCAACGTCAAATCATCTTCTTGGATTTTGATGGCGGCATCTATTCGACGCTAGACTTTGCTACGACGGCGGGGATTACTCCGCCAGGTGTGATTCGGGTTCAAGGCATTGCGGAAAGCTTTTTGAACTTTGGGTTCGTCAATCCCACACCAGATGACGTTGATAATTTCATTGACGAAATTTATGAACGAACCATCCAGATCATGAACACCCTTGCCGAGGGAACCGGCACGGGCGTGAATGGTGATTTCGCAAGCACAGGTAATCCCGGCGAATACGGATTCTTGGTGCTTAATAGCCGAGACCATCCCGACCCAGGCGACCACCCGTTGGTGACACGTGTCATCATTGGTAGCGATGCCGGCCAGAACGCGGACGGTTTGTTTGGAATCGCACAGTCCATTGATGTTGGTAATTTCCGGCCAAACGAACTAGTGCTTGCCGCGGCCGAAGTCCACTTCCAAGTTGCCGCGACTTATCCTCTTTCGCCCAGCGCAACTCTGGTCGAAGCTGTTGCCCAACAGTTTGCAGGAACGATCACTCACGAAGTCGGTCACTCGTTCGGTATCTGGCATACCGATGGAAATAATACGGTCAACAATCTGTTGGACGAAGGCAGCCAGAGCCTGAATGACTTTTCGCAAGGTATTGGTGCCGACGGAGTTTTCGGTACCAATGATGACGTTATACCGTCGTTCAACGACGATCGATTCTCACTACAAGAGGCCCAGTTCTTTGGCATCGAGCGTGTTCCCGCATCATTGTCTACCGTGCTTGCCACAGGAACGCTGGGCAGCAGTGTCACGGGCCGTGCCTTTGATGACGTGAACGGCGATGGCAATGGAAATTCTGACTTTGGTCTTCCAGGTGTATTCGTCTTTGCTGACCTCGATGGTGACGGCGTGCACGACCCATCAGAACCTGGTACTACTACGGGCGCTGGCGGCCAATTTTCGCTAGGAGTCGGACCGGGTACCTTCAATGTCATTGCTGAAGTACCTGCTCAAAGTATCGCTACCACGCCAACGGCGGTCCTTGCGAATGCAACCCTATCGGGCGCAACATCCGGAATCGAATTCGGTTTTGACCAAGTCATTCCGGATGTCACTGGAATCAAATTCGCTGACAACGATGGCGATGGGTTGTTCGACCCAGACGAACCAGGCATTCCAGATACCTTCATCTACTTGGATCTTGACGGTGACAACCGACCTGACATCGGTGAGCCAGGCGCGTTTACGGGCCCTGATGGATCGTATTCAATTAACTTCCCTGGCCCAGGGACTTTCATAATCCGCGAAGTGGTTGAGCCAGGGTTTGTGCAGTCATTCCCAGCCAGTGGTGAACACATTGTGACGTTCACAGGCGAGGCGCTGACTCAAAACTTCAACTTTGGAAATATCCCATCGCGTGACTTCGGTGATGCTCCCGATTCCTTCGGCACGACAACAGCGTCGGATGGTGCAAGCCACGGTTTGACTGAAGGGCTTTCCCTCGGAGCCTTGGTTGACCGCGAGCTTAACGGCGTTCCATCTTTTAACGCCAACGGTGACGATATAGCGGGAGTGATCTTGCCAAGCGGTGCGACTGCGGACGATGAAGACGGCGTTCGGTTGATCTCTCCTCCTGGACCCGGCGGTACCGCTATCTTTGAAGTCGTCGTGACCAACGAGACTTCTTCGGCAGGCTTCTTGCAGGCTTGGTTCGACTTCAATGGCAATGGCGACTTTGATGCTAACGAGCAATTCGCAACTGACTTGGAACTCGCCAGTGGAGTTCATAACGTATCGGTTGATATCCCTGCTGATGCAGCCATAGGTACAACCTTTGCCCGATTCCGCTACAGCCAAAGCCGTGGACTTGGAAGCCGAGGCCCCGCTGAAACAGGCGAAGTTGAAGATTACGCATTCCCAATTCTTAGTGCGGCAGAAACTGCCAACAACGACGATTTTGTTGTCTCTAGAAACTCCATCGCCAACACGTTGGATGTCTTAGGCAACGATTTTGAGACAAGCGACAATCAGCTCAGCATCATTCGAATTGATGATTTTGGGACCAGTGGCGTTGTTCGCATCATCAATAATGGTCGGGCGATTTCCTATACACCACCTAACGGATTTGTTGGGCTGGATTCATTCGGATATACCGTCGTTGATGAATTCGGCAACGAGTCGGATGCCCAAGTCGACGTAAGTGTGTCCTTCCAATCAATCTTGCCGATCGCAGTTGACGACACGTTCGACGTTCCAGAACGCAGCGTCAATCGTGCTTTGAATGTCCTGGACAATGACGTCGCCAGCATCTCTGGTGGATTGTCAATCGTTAGCGTTGCCGCTGGTGATAGCGGAGGCACAATCACGATTGTTGGTGGTGGCCAGTCACTTCGCTACACGCCTCTGCCCGGCTTTGATGGAACTGAACAGTTCGTTTACACAGTTCAAGATGCTGCTGGCGAAATCAGTTCAGCGACTGTTACCGTCAATCTTCAGCCTGGCTCGCAAGACGATGATTTGATTGAGTTCACGATCGGCTTGTTCGATACACTCAATGACCGACCGATCACCGATGTTCAAGTTGGGCAAACGTTCAACGTTCGCGTGTTCGTTGACGACCTTCGCGGTTTCACGCCAACGCCTGGCGTTGCTGCAGCATTCTTGGATCTGCTGTACACGGATGAATTGGTTGCCACACAAGATACAACCAACAGCGTGTTTGGGTTCGACGTCGAGTTTGGCCCACTCTTTGAAGGCAGCGGCAATTTGCAGTCCGCTGATGCAGCAGTCCCTGGCCTTCTGAATGACATCGGAGGCGTTCAGCCAATCGGTGGTGGACCAGGTAGCCAAGTCACTCATACCGGTCCAGCCGAACTGTTCACCGTTACCTTGCAGGCCGTCGCACCTGGCGTGGCTTTGTTTAGTTCCGACCCTGCCGACGAATTGATCAGCGACACAGTGCTGCTTGGCAGCAACGTTGAACTGATTCCTAGCCAATTGCGATTGGGCACAGCGGAGCTAACGATATCGACGACAAGCGCCGACTTCCCGTCAGCAATCGACGATTCATTTCCTGTAGGTTTGGATTCCAATGGCAATAACATTGCGACCACTCAAACAGGTGCCGTACTTGATGTATTGGACAACGATAATCTTGGGCCAACTGGTGACCTTCTGGAGTTTGGGATCCTGACAGATCCTTCTTTGGGTACCGTTTCGATTAACGACAATGGGACGCCAACCCTGACCGATGATGTCATCCAATACTCAGTCAATTCAAACGCATCTGGATTCGACTCGTTCACTTATGTGACAGTATCTGGTGACGGAATTCGCAGTACCGCGGAAGTCACTTTGACTGTTGGTGATGCAGATAGCGACGATCTAGTAGGAATTGAATTTCAACTTGTTGATGCCGCTGGCACACCAGTTTCAGGCGTTTCAGTAGGTGATCGATTCGGTGTTCAAGTCATTGTAGAAGACTTGCGAAATCCAGTCATAGCAACGACTGTTTTCGCCGGGTTCCTTGACGTCTTGTACGACTCTGACCTGATTCGCCCTGCCGATACGGTTGGTGGAGACCGGTTTGATTTCGATGTTGAATTCGCACCAGATTTCCAGACTGGTGCAGGAGTTGGTACAGCCGGAAGCTTAGGTATCATTGATGAGTTTGGTTCGCTTCTGGAATTTTCTGTTGCAGATACTGACTCGGCAGCCAACCCGAACTTGATGGCAACGATCTTCTTCGATGCCATCGCTACGGGCACAGCAAACGTTGTCGGTGGACCTGCCGATAGGTTCCCATTCCAAGACACGCTGCTGAATCGTGAAGACGATCCGGTACCTGTCAACCAAATCCGCTACGATACAATCGAAATCCAAATCGGCGGACCTGAGTTCGAGTTCCACAACCCGAACTTTGCAGAAGATGTTAACAATGATGGTACGGTGTCACCGATTGATGCTCTGATCATTGTGAATCAACTGAATTCAGGTGATACGCCAGAGGGAGAGAGCCCCGGAACGAGGTTCTTCACTGATACCAACAACAGTGGAACGATATCGGCCTTGGACGCTCTACAAGTCATCAATTACCTGAACCAACAATCTAACATCGGCTCATTCCAAGCCGAAGGCGAAGCGATAGGTAATAGCTCGTTCAATAGTAACTCGTCTGGTGGTGTCTCTGACTTCATCCGAGGAAGTGATTTGGATGACGAAGATGACGACGTCTTGAACTTGCTCGCAGGCGATATTGCCAGCCTTTAGCCTTTAGTTCATCATTCCCAAAAACAAAACGGCGAAGCATTGCTTCGCCGTTTTTTATTTGTCCGGCGATGCGGCTGTAAATGCTTTACAAGGATTTGATTTTCAGCTTTCGCCATCGGACCTCGTAGGGCCCGGCATCCTTCTTGATCTTATGAACCTGCAATCCGATCAGTCCCTTGGGATGAGTCTTGTAAATTTCATCGTGGACGAGGTCACAAATCTGATGGCCATTGATCCAAACCTTGATCTTTGCACCTTTTGCAACAACGCGAAAGCTATTCCACTGATCGTTCAAGAAATGGTCGTGCTGGTTGATTGATTTGTCTTTGCTTTTGGGTTGCTCAGAAAGCCATTTCAATCCCGTTGCTTCGCCGTAAATGAATCCCGCTTGGCCCGGGCTGGCTTCAATTTCAACTTGGGGCCCATAGACGCGGCCACCATATTGGTTCTTCTTTTCGACGCCGCGTTTGACTTCGACAGCTTTCAGTTTGGATCGAATCTGAACCCCTGAGTTCAATCCCTTGTCCACTTTGACTTCGAACTGCAATTCGAAGTCTCCAAACTCTTGCTCCGTGCACAGGAATGTATTCTCACTTCCTTCAACGGTCTTGCCAACAATGGCACCATCTTCGACTCTGTAAGTCGCAAAGCCGCTCTTGATTGCCCAGCCCTCTAACGACTTACCATCAAAGAGCGGCTTCCATTCGTCGGCCAAAGCGGAGATGGGCGCAAATACAATGGTGATCAGGATCAGTAAGTGTTTCATGAGTTCTCTTTAGTGAGGGGAGGATACTTGGTGGACAGGTTTCGATCGCGCGAGAATCTATCATCGCAGCCTATACAATAAAGTAGCGGATTGGCACTGGAAAGTTGCCATCTCTGGCTCAGAGATGTAGCCCGACTTTGTGTCATCCAGTGTCTAGGAATTCGGATCGCAAGTTAGGTCAGCCATTGGCGGGCATTCCCATACGATCCAAATCAATATGATTGGAAGGCTTTGAAAGTTGCCATCTCTGGCCCAGAGATGAAGCCCGACTTTGTGT
>CAYNNP010000071.1:0-25669 GCA_964398215.1 uncultured Pirellulaceae bacterium
CAGCGCACCCGGGGTTTGCTGGTGGATTATCGATGAACGCCGAAGGTGTTCGACAAACTGCGCTGCTGTGAAACCCTTGCAGGGTTTGGGGCGGTTGATTCGGGCAACGACCTGTGGTGCGCTGCGCGACCACAGGCTGTGTTGTTAAACAGCTTCGCTGTTGGATAAGCCCGTGTTTTCGAACTTTTGGGCCAAGCAGTTGTGCTGGTCGGAATTTGCCGTAGCGTTCTCCGATTACTTTGACGCCAACTTATTGGTTCGCTCTGCCTTGGCTTGCTCGCGAACTTTGATGGTCAACTGCCTAATCCGCTCTGCCGAATCTGGACACGCTTTCTTTAACATGCGTTGGGCACGAACTAGATTGCCAACCACTGAAGGCGGGTTTGCCTCCAAGGCGCTGGCCCAACCAGATGCTAGGAATTTCGCCAATTGGTTCTCATCCCAGCCCGTGGCGGAGTCTATTTGGGTGCAATCGGATTCTGCGATCACAAACAAAGGACGGGCTCTGCCGCTTGCTTGAAACGGAGGCTGATTGGTTAGCTGACTGAGCGCTGGGCCTTCGCGAATTGGCATGACAATCGTCACGTACTGAGCCAGCAGTTGGGAAGTCACGGAACTAAACGCAGGTGCTGTCCAGTGCTTGCCTTCATGCAACACGAACAAGATCGGGCGTTTATGTTCTTTGGCGTAACGCAAACGCTTTGCAGCTTCGGCCAAACGTGGCGCCGCTTTGCTTACCTTTTCGCCAAGTATCTTCTCGAAGACATACTGGTAGACGTCATTCAAATGCGAAAGCGGGTAGTTTGCAAAATACTCATGGACTTTGCGGTCTTTATGGCTGATCGAAGAGTACACGGCATTCTTGTGTGCTTCGGAAAGGATCTGTGTTTGCTCAACGTGCGACTTTCCGATCGCTTCTTCGTAACTATTGATCGCCCAGATGGCTTCGTTCAGTAAAGTTTCCGCTTTGACCGGACCGGTCACACTGTGGATCACGCGGCCATCAGGAGTAAGGAAATAGCTGGCAACGTTGCCGCCATTCTTTTGGATTCGTCCACCCACATCAACGGCCTTGAAGTCACCAACTTGTTGATGTGCGGATACAAAATGTTTTTCGAACAATTCACCAACGGAAGGGTCTGATAGAGCGCCCGCTCTATATTTTGAAGCGTTGTTTCAGGTGAATCCAGGAATTTTAAAATTGCCTGAGACGTGGATCAAAAAGACTAACTTGTTCTGCTCCTTTGCCAGCTTGTATGCGTCGGCCGGAGTGTCAGTCCACTGAAGTGTTGTGTCTAGCGATGCTAAGTTTGATGTCGGACAGGTTCCGTCTGCGCAAGTGGTTGAATTGCCAGCAGCGGAAATGTCTGCCAAAGTTTTCAATGGTGAACTACCAGCGACAGGCATTGCTTTGGGAAGGGACGCGCTGGCGAGTGTCGTTTCCTTTGGCTGGGAAACTACTGGCGAAACCACAGACGATACCAATAATGGTTCTGGGCTGGCGTGTATTGCAAACGGATCGACATCCTCGTGCGTGTAAACTGTCGCGATGGGCTGGTGATCAAGTGACTGTTGCGAACCGGCTTCAGCTTGCTCGGGAATTTCTTCCACATACTCTGTGGCGGTCGTGCTTGCGACAAACTGAATTTCGCTAGCCAGTTCATTGTTGGCAGGCTGAAGCTCGGCGGTTTGCGTTTGCATTTGCGAAACCGGCGTTGGAGGCTCCGGCGGTTGCGGTTTGGCCGGAGCATGCTGCGCGGTCGTTGACGCTAACTGAGTCGGTGGCTCGCTCTGATGCCATGCAAAGAACCCCAAACCCAAGCCGATCAATACACCAACACATCCAAACGCAATCCCGCTCAAACCTCCTGGTGCGCTGCCCTGGATATCATCGATCGGCTCCACATTTTGAGTGCTTCGTAACGGAGAAACCACGGGAGGTGCCACAACTGGTGGCGGTGGGATACACCTTGAATCATTCATGACCTAGCCACAAAAAGAAAAGACAAACGAGTGACCGACGCATCATTGAATGTAGCAATTTCCGATCCGACAATCAAATTCACTGTGTCCAGCGTCAGGGCAATTCATGCTTCAAGCTACTCTGTTGCCAGCATCGCAGGGCAAATCACTTTTTCAAACTGCTTAAAGTAGCTCGGCTCTCCGAGCCGAGAAATCGGCAGGTCTCGGCTGGGACAGCCGAGCTACTATGTTGCCTACCTTGAAAAACTGATTTTCACTGTGCCCAGCATCGGTGCCCATGGTTTGCGTGTTTGCCTACAATCTTGCTGAAACAAAGCCCTCGTACCTAGCGAATCAATGACCCAATCAAGCAGCCCGACCGCAACCAGCCCGTCTGGCCAAGTTGAAACCTCCATCGTTGTGACCAAACGCGACCAAAAGGAATTCCTGAACTTGGAGCGAGAGATCTATCGAGATGATTCGATGTGGGTGCCGCCGCTGTGGATGATTCGCAAAGAGTCGGTCGGATTCAAACCCCATCCCTTTTACGAAGATGCGGAACGCCAGGCTTTTATGGTTCGTCGCGGCGGCAAAGTCGTCGGGCGTGTGCTCGCGATCGTCAATCATGGACACAATCGACGCTACGAGGAAAAGCGAGGGTTCTTTGGTTTCTATGAGTGTTTTGATGACCAGGAAGCGAGTGACCATCTGCTAACGACGGCCTGCCAGTGGTTGAAGCAACAGGGCATGACAGACGTTCGCGGCCCAGCCAACCCTAGCCTGAACTATGAATGTGGATTGCAAATCGACGCCTTCGACACACCGCCAACGTTCATGATTCCGCACAATCGTGACTACTACCCGACTCTGATTGAAAATTTTGGTTTTACAAAAACACAAGACCTGCATAGCTACCAGGCCAGTATCGAAATCCTGAACGACATTGATCCAAAACTAAAGTTCGTGATCGACGAAGCGACTAGACGGTTTCGTGTGAGCTGTCGCCCAATCAGCCGAAAGAACTTCATTGCTGACGTGCGAGAATTCCTGAACGTCTATAACTTGTCGCTCGAAAGGACGTGGGGCTATGTTCCGATGAGCGAATCGGAAGTGGATCAGATGGCAAAAGGGCTGAAGTATTTGATTGTTCCAGACCTTACAAGCATCGCTGAAATCGACGGCAAGTGTGTCGGCAGCGGTTTCGGTTTGCTGGATTACAACGAAGTGATCGGAAAGATCGGAGGCAAGTTGTTTCCCTTTGGCTGGATCAAACTGTTGTTGCACAAGAAAAACATCAAACGCCTGCGCCTGATCAGCACCAATGTGTTGCCCGAATACCAAAAATGGGGACTGGGTTTAGTAACGCTCGCACCTTTGCTGCCGCATGCGATTAACGGCGGCATCGAAGTTGGCGAGTTTTCGTGGGTCCTAGAATCCAATCATCTTTCTCGCGGAACCATCGAGCGTGGCGGCGCGACGCGGTTCAAGACTCACCGGATCTATGATCGAGAACTGAACGACATCTAGACCGCCAAAACGCAAACGAGCGAGTGAATCTTTGATCCACTCGCTCGCGTGTCGTGCTGAAAATCACTGCCAACTTTGGACGCAGCTGGATTCGCCAGAATTCAGGCCGGTTGGTGAAAACCGAAGTCTGGCGACTCCGGCTACGGCCTGAACCACAGTCCTTGGTTAACTGCAGCCCATGCTGGCACCACAGTTATGGCACAAGTAGCAGTTGCCGTTGCGAACAGTGATGCTACCGCAGTTGTCACAACTTGGCGCGTCCATTTGGAATCGAGCGAACTGGTCACCACGACTCGCGTCCTTGGCCGAACTGCTTTTCGAGGTTTCGACGTGACCGTTTCCATTTCCGTTGGACGATGACTCACTGAGGCTTGCCAACAAAGTCGCACGCTCAGCCAAGGCGACTGCAGCGCCCGCGTCCTGCTTCAAACCTTCCATCACTGGACTCGTCGAACCGGAATCATCGGGGCCGTTGCCCGTGTTGATTTGTTCGACCGCAGGGCCAGCGTCAGCGCCGCTCATGAAGGTCAATCCCAACCATCGAGCGATATAGTCAACGACACTCTTTGCGATTCGAATGTCCTTGTTGGACGTGTGCCCCATGGGCTCGAATCGAGTATGGCTGAACTTGTTCACCAACACCTCGAGAGGTACGCCATATTGCAGAGCAATTGAAAGCGCGGTCCCAAAGCTGTCCATGATACCGCCGATCGTGGAGCCTTCTTTGGCCATCGTGATGAAGATTTCGCCAGGCCGCCCATCGGGATAAAGTCCGACGCACAGATAGCCTTCGTGACCAGTGATCGAAAACTTGTGAGTGAGACTCTGACGCGTATCAGGCAACCGTTCACGACGTGGTTTGTAGACAATCTTTTCAGTTGTTCCACCTGTTGCCACGCCCGCAGAATCTTCGTCTTCATCGGATGACGTATTCAGCGGCTGAGATTGCTTGCTGCCATCGCGGTAGATCGCTAGAGCTTTCAATCCCAGTTCCCAACCCCAGTAATAGGCGTCGGCGATGTCTTCCGGTGTAACATCGTTTGGCATATTCACGGTCTTGCTGATCGCACCGGACAAGAACGGCTGAGCAGCAGCCATCATGGTCACGTGTGCTTGCCAAGCGATGCTGCGAACACCATTGGCAGGCTGGAAGGCACAATCAAAGACGGCCAAGTGCTCCGTTTTCAGTTCCGGTGCACCTTCGATCGTATCGTTCTCGTCAATGAATTTCAGGATCGCTTCGATTTGCGGTGCCGAGTAACCAAGTTTTTCTAGACCGCGTGCAACTGTTTGGTTGACGATTTTCAGCATCCCGCCGCCAGCAAGCTGCTTGTATTTCACCAACGCGATATCGGGTTCGATTCCGGTTGTGTCACAGTCCATCATGAAACTGATCGTGCCGGTGGGAGCCAACACAGTTGCTTGCGCGTTCCGGAAACCGTACTTTTCACCGATCGCAAGAACATCGTCCCAGAGTTCTTTCGCTGCGAGTTTCAGTTCAGCAGGACCTTCATCAGCGATCTCGTCGCATGCCTTGCGGTGCATTTGCATGACGCTCAACATCGGTTTTTCGTTCGAGCTGTATCCATCGAACGGGCCGACCACACTGGCTAGTTCAGCACTCGTTCGGTTGGCTTCACCGTGCAGCAACGCGGTTAGCGATCCAGACATGCCACGAGCGGAATCGCTGTCGTATGGAATCCCGTTGGACATCATCACTGCGCCCAAATTGCTGTAGCCCAGTCCCAGAGGACGATACCGATGGCTATTACGAGCGATCGGCTCGGTTGGGTAACTGGCGTGATCGACTAAGATTTCTTGGGCAATGAAGAACAGTCGGCAAGCTGCTCGGAATCGCTTGACGTCAAAAGCTCCGTCTTCGCTAGTGAACTTCATCAGGTTGATTGAAGCCAGGTTGCAAGCGGTATCGTCCAAGAACATGTATTCGCTGCAAGGATTCGATGCGTTGATCGGACCGCTGTTGGGACACGTGTGCCACTTGTTGATCGTGGTGTCGTACTGAACCCCTGGATCGCCGCAGTTCCAAGCACACTCGGCCATACTGTTAAGCAATTCTTTGGCATCGTAAACGGGAGCATCGCCGGAGGATTTTTCACTAATCCAACGTGTCTGCCATGGCTTGCTGTCGCGGATCGCTTCCATGTAGTCGTCGGTCAAACGAACGGACAAGTTGGCGTTTTGGAAACAAACGCTGCTGTACGCCTCACCGTTGAAGTTCGATTCGTAGCCTTCACGAATCAGCGAGTGAGCCTTTTGTTCTTCGCGCCATTTGCACTCGATGAATTCCAAAACATCCGGGTGCCAGACTTTCAGCGACTGCATTTTGGCCGCACGCCGAGTCTTGCCGCCACTTTTCACGACGCCGGCGATCGAATCGTAAACACGCATGAATGACAGCGGACCCGATGGAGTACCGCCACCAGAGAGTTTTTCACGCTGACTGCGAATGGTTGATAGGTCAGTCCCCGTTCCGCTACCGAACTTGAACAGCATCGCTTCGCTGCAAGCCAGTCGCATGATGTCTTCCATGTTGTCATTGACTGACTGGATGAAACATGCAGATCCTTGCGGATATTCGTAAGGATTCTCTGGCTGTTCGGTGTCCCCGCGAGACTCGTCCCAACGCCAATTACACTTGGTGCCTTCAACGCCATACTGATTGAACAAACCAACATTGAACCAAACCGGGCTGTTGAACGCACCGTATTGATGCAAGCACAACCAAGTCAGGTCGCGATAAAATGCGTCGCCGTCGGCCGCCGAGTCAAAGTAACCGTCTTCGAGTCCCCAGTCGGCGATCGTGCGTGTCACACGGTGGATCAATTGACGAACACTACGCTCGCGCTCGTTTGGGTTCTTGGGGTCGCCATAAAAGTACTTGCTGACAACAACATTGGTTGCCAGTTGTGACCAATCCGACGGGACTTCGCAATTGTTTTGCTCAAAAAGTGCATTGCCATTTTCATCCTTGATCGCCGCACTTCGCAAATCCCACTGCGATGTCTCGAACGGTGTGCGGTTGTCTTGAGGACAGAAAGTAGGCTTAATCACCAAGCCTGGGCGGTTTCCACGAAGCTTGTTACCAAGCTTTCGCTGTGCGTAGTCCAAACCGAACTCGGAATTGACTTTTTCCAAAGCCGGGTCGGCGGTCGAAGATTGAGTGTTTGAAGAAGGCATAACGGTTGCCATAACTCTGAAGACTCCTGTGTCATCCGTGTGCGCGAATAGCTACTAAGGTGATGTCGCAACCTTGCGAAACAGCCAATAACGCGCGTTGATAAAGTAAGAAAACGGGGGTTCGTCGCCCGAGCAAAGTGCGTAATTGATAAGTGGGTTTCATTTTGGCGTCCTTTCCTAACCCGATGATGCATCCAGTGCATTGAAAGCACTACCCGTAGTGAGAATTCATAGAACAAACAACTACATGTGGGCGACGGGGTGGAATCTTAGGGTTTCCAATCGGCCTGTCAATGTAGAACCTGAACGGGCATCTAAACCCTTTGCTCTGAACCATTTGCGACCCGAATCGGCTTCCGGCCTCTGATCGAAATGGCGCCCAATTCGCTGACGTAAACCCTGTATTCATTAGGGTTTAGTAAAGATTTAAAGTGCTCCGGCGTGTACCTCCGCTCACCAAGATCGGTTGCTGTTTTTTAAGAAAGTTTTTCACCCAGATGTACAGCTAGGTAAAAGGGGTTAGTTGGGTCTGGTTTGCGTCAGGGGCCGCGATGAAGGACGGCTCTTGGTGTAGGCCGGACCGAGCAAACGCTGTAATTGCCGGAACTTCGGACGCAAGTAGAAACGTCGATGATAGTGTGAGCTCTGCGACACAATGGAGGCGTTTGCGCTGTTCCGGCACGGATCGCTTGGTCCGGCCTACAAACTGAGCCTGGACCACAACTTCATCGCCAGCAGCCACGATGAAACGCGTTTTAGAGCTGCGCCTTCCTGGTAACCCGACGCGTGAGCGAGGGACCGAATCAATCGTGACTCGGTCCCTCGCTCACGCGTCGGGTTACCAAAATCACTCAACTGCCAAACTGCGGGTACCCACGTAAACTACGGTAGACTGTCTGCGAACATGCCCTTTGGTGATGAGCCCTCAAATGACCAACGATCCTATCCCGGATATGTCGATTCCTGAATTGTCGTTTGCAGAATACGTCTCGACGTTGACGGTCGTATTGCAGGAAAAATACGACCTGGTTTCGAACGGGACCGTGCTACAAAACGATGTCATGAAAATGCGGTTTTGTCCCGCAACACCTCGTGAGCCTCGTGTCCAGTTGATCTCGTCGTTCCATGACGAGAATTTGTTCCGGGCTTACGCGAAGTCCAAGACGTTTTTTCTGTACGACTACCTGGAATACAGGCAAATGGATCAGAAGTCCGTTTATCCGTATGCGGGTTCTGAGTTCATCCGCGAATACAAAAAGTCACCGCTTCAAATTCTGGCGATCTCGATTTTCGTGCTCAACCACTGGGACTTGCTGTTGCGAGGCGATGTGGAGGAAATCAAAGCATTCGGTTTGAACTTTCACGCCAGGTGCGTGGCCTACACTGAGCGGGTTTCCCGAAAAAACCAGGACTGAGAAACGAAGCTGAGTTGCAAAGAGACCTTCGTTGTAGGCTGGGGCATGTGCTTCAAAAATCCAGCCTTTAGGACGACTGCCAGCCTTGTTTCTTTGCGGTCACAAATTCGGCGAATCGATCTTCTTCAATCGCCGCTCTGGCTTGGCTCATCAAGCGTTGGTAGTAGGTCAGATTGTGAATCGAAAGCAAAATTGGACCAAGCATTTCCTTTGCGACAAATAGATGTCGCAAGTAACCGCGACTGTGTTTACAGGCAACGCATGGACAATCCTTTTCCAGTGGCCGAGTGTCTTCGCGGTGAACTGCGTTTCGTAGTTTCAAGAAACCTTGGTCGGTAAACGCCAGTCCGTTTCGGCCGTTTCGCGTTGGCATCACGCAGTCGAACAGATCAATGCCTCGCGAAATACTCTCCAGTAGGTCGATTGGCCGTCCGACGCCCATCAGGTAGCGTGGCTTGTTTTCCGGCAACTCAGGCGTTGTGAGAGCTGTGATGCGGTACATCTCACTGGGTTCCTCGCCGACGCTCAAGCCGCCGACAGCGAAACCCTCGAATTCCATTTTGGCAAGCTCTCTGGCGCATTCGACTCGAAGGTCTTGATCCAATCCACCTTGCACAATCGCAAATCGGGCTTGGTCGTCGCGGGTGGCAGCTTCCAGACACCGTGCGGCCCAGCGGATAGAACGTTCCATCGCGTCTTGGACGACATCCTTTTCTGCTGGCAACGCGACAACATGATCCAACACCATGGCAACGTCGCTGCCAAGTGATTCTTGGATTTCGATTGAATGCTCTGGCGTCAGTTCGATGATGGCTCCATCAACGTGGCTGCGGAAAGTCGCACTGTGCTCGGTTACTTTGTTCAGAGCGTCCAAGGAAAAGACTTGGAAGCCACCGCTGTCGGTCAGAATTGGGCCTTCCCAGCCAGACATAGCGTGCAGCCCACCTAGCTTGCGGACCGTCTCGTGACCGGGGCGCAGGGCCAAGTGATAGGTGTTGCCCAGGATCATGTGGGCACCTGTAGCTGCGACTTGGTCAATCGTGACGCCTTTGACGGTGCCCTGAGTACCGACCGGCATGAAGCCAGGCGTTTGGACGCTACCGTGAGGCGTCAAAAAAACACCGCGACGTGCTTTGGTCGCCACGTCACGGTGTTGGAGTTGAAATTCAAATTTCGGCATGCAATCAGCGAGATCAATCGCCCCGCATTTTCAGGCCAAGGTCGGTCAGCTTTTCGCGAACTTCATTCAAGCTGGTTACACCAAAGTTCTTGCATTCCAGCATGTCATCGCCAGTCTTGCAGATCAATTCGCCAATCGTGTTGATTTGCAATCGTGCCATGCACTTGCGAGCCCTTACGGACAAGTTCAAATCGGAGATTGGACGGTCCAGCATCGCTTGTTCATCGGGCGACAGGTGGCTGGTGTCGACAGGTGGATCACTGCTTTTCTTTTCGTGAGCAAACTGGCCAAGCGACAAGCCCTTGGACGAAAGCATTTCACGAATTTCAACCAAGCTTGTTTCGCCAAAGTTCTTGCTGCTTAGCAATTCACTTTCGGTCGTACGTGTGAGGTCGCCAATCGTGTCGATCCCCATCTTGGTCAAGCAATTGCGGCTTCGCACGCTGAGTTCAAAGTTTGCGACTGGCATGTTCAAAGTCTGAGCCAATCGATCGTTGCGACGTTGTTGTTCTTCGTCGTACAACATGTTGCCCGACGCCGACGCATCCTTCAGATACATGACCGTCTGCGGATGGTCGGGATAGCAATCCAGAATCCGTTCGTAGCAGCCAGCGGCTTTGTCCAACTGATTGTTGTCTTCGTAGATCAAACCCAGGTTGATCAACGCACCGATGCCGGTTGGAAACGCTTTGGCAGCTCGCTCGTACAATCGCAAGCACTCGTCGTCGTTGCCCATACGATCATTTTCGAGAGCCAAGCCGAACAGGGCGCCAGCGTGGTTTTCGTCGGTCTGAACGGCTCGTTCGTACAACGCGATTGCTTCGTTCATACGTCCACCAACGGCTGCGACGGTCGCCGCGCGTTGATACATGTATTCAGAAGTTTGTTCGGCGGGGCCAAAGATATTGTCCAAGATCGCCATCGCTTCTTCGATCTTGCCTTGATAACGAAGCGATTCCGCGATGCCGATTTTGCATTGGTCTTCGTTGTAACCAGACTTCTGCGATTTTTCGTAGGACTCGATGGCACCCGCATAGTTGCCAAGCTCGAATTCGCAGCGTGCCAAGTAGAACAGCGCCATCGCGCTGCCATCGGCGGTCTTCAGGGTGGTGTGAGCATTCTTGAACTTGCCAAGCAAGAATTCGCAAACACCAAGCTTGGTTTTGCCTGCTGGGCTGAGCATTTCGTCATCTTGCATTTGCTGAACCGCATCACGCAGTTCGCCAAAGTGCCCATAATTTTCCGTGATCGCCGTGCGAATTTCGCCAACGTCAGCGGGGCCAAACGAATTGTTTGAAAGAATCAGCTCTTTCAAGTCGAGTACTTCGAGTTCGACTTCATTCATCGACGCAAGTCTCCTGCCCGAATAGGGCGTGTTTGGGTTCGGGAGCGTAGAAAAAATTGTAAAGCCAGCGGTGGGATTTGAACCCACAACCTCCGCATTACGAATGCGATGCTCTGCCAATTGAAGCTACGCTGGCGAAAACGTTCCAATTCTCGAGTAAAAAGCGTGCCAATTACTCCAGATGGATCGAAAAAAATACGTTAAAAGGGCAAAGAACGTCAATAGCCAGCCCCGCCAGTGGGCAAGCAATTCCCCGATCATGCTGCTTTTGGGGCACTATCTGCCCCAGAGTGGTTGCCAAGCCGGCTTCCGCTACGGGTTTTACAAGATTTAAGTTTGTCGAAAGCCTTGGCTACTTCCGCTATGGGTTTGGATTTTATCGGGAGCAAATATGCTGCGGCCACCATCAACCGGCAAGCAAACGCCCGTGACAAAATCGTTCTCGCAAAGGAACATCACGGCGTGGGCAACGTGTTCAGCTGACCCCGGCTGGCCAGTGAGTGTCGTGGATGCGATTCGCTGTTTGTATTCTTCGTCAACTTCATCAGCGAACATCACGGGGCCAGGCTTGACGCAGTTGACACGAATCTTTGGATTCAATTGAGCGAGTTCGACGGCGAGTGTTCGCGTTATCATGTCGACCGCTGACTTGCTGGGAAAGTATGCGGAGTGGTCGACGTAGGGTCGCTGCGTTGCCCAGTCGCCGATATTGATGATCGAACCGCCGGTGGGTTGCTGGACCATTCTCCGGCCAGCAGCTTGAGCACAAAGAAACGTGCCCACCGAATTGATCTGGTAGTAGCGCCGTAGTTGCTCACCAGTGACATCCATCAATTGATGAGGACTCCAGACTGCGGCGCTGTTGACCATGATGTCGATTCGGCCAAACGCATCATGCGCTTCGCCGACGATCCGTTCCGGCGTTTCATCATCCAGTAGTGACCCTTGGACGACGATCGACGGTTGGCCATGAAAGTCAGATGCCAGCTTTGCGGTTTCGCTGGCTTGGTCGATACTGGTGTTGGCGTGAACCGCGACGCGACAGCCAGCGCGAGCAAGTCTCAAGACAATTGCGCGGCCGACTCGGTCGGCGCCGCTGCCTGTAACAACGGCGACCGGTGCGTCGGTTTGGAAATTGTGATTGAAGCTTGTCATCAGCATTCCCTATTCAGGCCAGCCGACACCACTGGCGCAGCGGTTGCTAGAACGTCAGAATATCGTTCAAGAATACGAACGCCATTAGCGCCAAGAGCATCAGGACCCCTGCCATGGTTAGCTTCATTTCCAGCTGTTCGTCAACTCGTTTGCCGCGGATCAATTCGGCCGTCAAAAATACCATGTGGCCGCCGTCCAACGCTGGGATCGGCAGAAAGTTAAGGATCGCCAAATTCATGCTCAGCAGAGTAAGGAACATCAACTGTTTTGAGATCCCCTGTTTCGCTTCCATGCCGGCGATCTGAACAATCTTGATAGGCCCGCCAACATGTTTCCGGCTTACCTTTCCGCGGAATACCAATCCCAAAAACCGAAAGACATCGGTGCAGCGACGTTTGGCTTCGCGGACTCCCAGTGACATCGATTCACCTAGCGTTTCTGCGATGTGAATTTTCTCCACTGCCGTGAATACGAGCCCTCGTTCGAATCGAAAGTGATTTTCATCCTGCTGAATGGTGACGGTTGTTTCTGAGATTTTTCCGTCGGAGCCCGACTCGAAAAACAGCTTGAACTTCGTGCCAACGGGCAAGGCTTGAAGAGCCTGATAAAGCCGCGTTACTGAAGCGCTGTCGCCCAGCTGAATCTCTTCCAATTCCGCCAACAGGTCTGCGCGAGTCTCCGCAATCTCTTCTAAAACCTCTTGTTTGGGCAACAAACTGAGTTCTTTCACCACATCGCCGGCGATCAAGCTTGATCCTTGGGCAGTGGTGGCTGGCTTGTAGGCAAATCCCAGCGAACTGACTGAAATTCCACCACCTAGATCCGAAATCGGCGATGTCGGTTGCAAGACTTGCTCTGGCGTCATCGATAGCTCGACTTGTTCTTCACCTCGCTCTACAGTCAGGTTGACTTCGCTGGAGACCGAAGCCAATTGGACAGGCAGGTTGAACGCATCAAAGTCATTGATGCCATCGACGGAGATGATTTTATCGTCCATCTGTAGTCCTGCTTTTTCGGCAGGACCACCTTTGACAATCGAGCACACCGGACCAATGCCGAACTCGATGCCAATCGTATGACGAGGTTGTGCAGGCAAAGTCACGTTGTGCATTGAATCATCAGTACGTTTGATCTGGAGGTCAATGTCCTTGGTTGGATTCGTATACAGGTACGTCAGGAACTTGGTCGATGGAACAATTGAATCCTCATCGACTGGCGTACCATCGAACGCAACGATTTTGCCGCCAGCGTCTTCGTCGGTCAGTGCTGCTTCGGCAACAGTTCCCGGTGCGGCGTACAGATCATCGTTCAGGGTGGTAGTGCTAGGACTGACCACTCCAATCATTCGTATTTCGGGAACATCCGGATGCGGCGAGGTCAGCAAATCAACTTCGCGAGTCTCATCATCGTATTTGATTTTGACTTTGATAGGCTTTTCAGGATTCGAGATGCTGGCGGTCAAGATCGCGTTTTGCATTTCTCGGAAATGAAGTTTGTCGTCGGCTAAACCATCGACTTCGATGACTTGACCACCGGGCTGCAATCCTGCTTCCCAAGCGGGTCCACCGGGCGTTACCGCGCCAATGATGGCTGGTTTGTAGCCAACGCCATAATTGAACGCGACCGCAGCAAACAGGATACCTGTGATCACGTTCATGATCACACCAGCACTGATGATGATCATGCGTTGCCAAACCGGTTTGGCAGGATAGCTGCGCGGATCCAGTTCGATCTCTTCATCTTCGTCGCCATCACCATCGCCATCGACTTTGATGCGGTCGGCTTCTTCGATGGCCTTTCGCGGATCATCATCTTGTCCCAGCATTTTGACGTAACCGCCCAATGGCAAAATCCCAATGCCATATTCAGTTTCGCCATACTGGAACTTGCCTAGCGTACGCGGGAACTTGATCGGGCCAATTTTGATCGGGACATCGAATCCGACATAGAATTTTTCGCACTTCACACCAAAAGTCTTGGCGGCTAGGAAGTGCCCAAGTTCGTGAACGAAAATGATGAAGCCAATCCCCAACGCGACTTTCACCCACAACCAAAATTGCGAGAGAAACGCCGTAAATACACTTGAGTCCCCGTCAGCAAACGGGAGTGCGATCAAGTCAATCATGTTTGATTACTTTCTAGGTAGCTTTTTGAGTATGGCCAGCAATGCTGACTTTCTGTGCTTTAGTATCGCAGGTTTTCCGGATTGTTTTTAGCCGTGTTTGGCTCGAATTAGCCTTTGCGAACCATCCAAGCCAAGAAAAATTGTCGCGGGGTCAGAGTTCAGACGCGATTCAGGGCCGATTTGACTTCCGTTCTCGCCCAGCAGTCCAGTTCCAGCAAACGTTCCAGTGATGGCGTTGGTTCATAGTCGTGGTTGGCCAACACGCTCCGGCAAGCAGGCACGATTTCGGTAAATCGAATCTGTCCATTCAAGAATAGATCCACCGCTTCTTCGTTGGCAGCATTTACAACCGCACCACAAGTCCCACCTTGCTGGGCAACCTCGAATCCCAGATCAAGCGCCGGGAATCTCTCGCGATCGGCCGGTTCGAGCGTCAAGTTCCATGTCGCGCTGCGATCCAGTTCAGGAGCCGGACAGGGCAAACGCCGTGGATAGGTCATCGCATATTGAATGGGCAACCGCATATCAGGTGGACTTAGCTGCGCGACGACCGAACCATCGTCAAATTCAACCATCGAATGGATGATCGACTGGGGATGCACAACGACTTCGATCGCATCGGCGGGCAACCCAAATAGCCAGCGAGCCTCAATGATCTCCAGCGATTTGTTCATCATGGTCGCCGAATCGATCGATATTTTTTTGCCCATGTCCCATGTCGGATGTGCAAGCGCATCGGTTGGAGTCGCAGCTTTCATCTGATCTGTTGTCCAGCAGCGGAACGGTCCACCACTGGCTGTCAAAATAATTCGCTTGGGGGCAGCTTCTGAGGTACCGATGCACTGGAAAATCGCAGAGTGTTCACTATCAATGGGCAAGATCTCGGCGCCACCCTGTTTTGCCAGCTGGTCGACCAAGGGACCAGCGACAACCATCGTTTCTTTATTCGCCAGTGCAACCCGTTTGCCAGTCTCGATGGCCGCAAGCGTACTTTCGAGTCCCGCGCGTCCAACAATCGCGGCGACCAGGATATCAACATTGGGATCCCGTGCGACATCAATTAGCTGGTCGGGACCAACACCAACGTTGCAGCCAGGGGTGGATGCAAAATTTGGCGCGGTCGCTGGGTCGGAAAGAACGATCCGCTCGGGCGCACTGCTGAAATTGCTCAGCATCGTTTGCATAGCCGTCAGGTTTTTGTGCGCAGACGCTGCGTACAAGTTCCAACGACAGTCCGGGTCCACTTGATTCAGGTTGGACAATACATCCATCGTCGATGTACCGATGCTGCCCGTTGCGCCCAACACAGCAACGTTCATTTCCTTGCGTTGGTCGCCTGACATTCGGATGGTGTCCCGTTGTGTTTGTTAAACCGCAGCATTATTGCGGATGACTGCTGATGTTTTAGCGTCAATCCCATTCCCGCCGAAAGGCCCTCTCCGGTTTGGGTAGACAGGATGTCTCGGAGAAGTACGTTGGGCATTCCTTCCTGCCCGACTGAATTTAAAAACGCTTTGAATCGGGCAGGGTGCCCAATCTACCAACGACTCAGATTGAAAAAGTGATTCACCCTGCGGAGAGAGCGGCAAAGCGCTGCAGATCACTCCCAATCGCTGAACTCCAGGCTACTTGTCCGAAACTACTTTAAGTGTGCCTTTGGCAGCCCAAACGGTTCCCAGGACAAGAGTATTCAAGAACGATTTGTCTTCAAAGGTCTCGTTGGAGTGGCCGTAGGTGGTGCCGAACACACGTGCTTTGCCGTACTTGTTTGTCCAAAACACAGCGTGTTCCTTTTTGGTCTTCTCGCTTGTGCTAGTCGCCAGAACGGTCGTGTTGGGCCATAGTTTTTCGATGACGTACAATTCGTCTTTAGCCGATTTTTTGCCGTCAGGGTAACCAGCCATGATTGCATTGTCTTTGGCTTTCACGTTCACGGCATAATTGCTTTGATGCTCGTGGCGACGACTGGTCACACCAAGAAACTCACGCCAATCATCGATTTTCGCTGAGCGGTAAGAGTGCATGGCACAGTGAATGACCACCGCATTGACGCCGTCATGATGCGCCTTTGTGATGCTGCGGATATATTCAGCGTTGTCCGTGCCTGCGAAACACTCATTGTGGATCACGACGTCGAACCCTTTGGACCAATCCGGGTTCTTGTACAAATCGATCTGGGCTTTGGTACCCTTGCCACCTTGGTTGACGACTGTCCAATTCGCGTTGAAGCCACGTTCTTTGAAAGCCAGTTGCATAGCTTTGGTTTGAAAGTCGTAGTCGTGACAACAGCCACCAGTGACCAACAGAATATTCAAGGCACCGGGTTTCGGGTCATCGGCGAATGTAGGCTGCGCGATGACGGCGGTAATCAGAATCAGGCAGGCAGTGCGGAGCAGGTTCATGACGCGTTTCGTTCTAAATGGAAGGTTAGTTGGGGAGTTGTATCATAACCGGAGTGTCGCCCGAAGTTCCGGCAATTGCAGCGTTTGCTCGGTTCGGCCGGCAAAAAACGCAACTTCAAAAGTTTCCACCGGCGTACTTCAGCACGGTTACAGCAAGCGCGCTTGTTATCATGACCCCCGACACGAACAGCAGAAATCGAAGCCAGAGAGTTTCGTTACTTCCGCGAAGCCAGCTGACATAGACTTCTGTAATTGGCCCTGCAAAGTACAGCGCGTTTGCAATAAAGAAACCCGCGACAAGTGTAAACAGCCCGTCATCTGTAGGACCGTTTCGCAGCAAGGCTGCAACACTGACCGCTCCAACAACTACGATGTAAACGATCCGTAGCCGTTCCCATTTGATGAATATGGGTTTAGCAAAGTCCAATAGCGACACCTTAACAGCAGGTTCACCCTGAACTTGATTGCCAGATTCCGTGATTGGGGCAGAGTAGGGATTGGGGTCCGTCACAAGCTTGGTTTCATCCGTTATCTTGACCATTGGCAACAATCTATCGATCTAGTTGATTGTAACATTTCCGGCTTGCCCGAACGAAAAAAATTGGACTTGGAGAAGCAATGACCACCACGGACCAGAATGGAATGGATGTTGTCGTTGTGGGTGGTGGGCTCGCTGGGCTTTCATCGGCTTGTGTGTTGGCGGCTCGCGGACACAAGGTAACACTACTAGATAAAAACTCGTGGGTTGGTGGAAAGGCGGCACAGCATTCAGCAGAAGGCTACCGCTTTGACATGGGGCCAACGATTCTGACATTGCCCAGCGTCTTGAAACGCGTCTTCGAAGAAGCAGGACGCAACATGGATGACTATCTGGATTTGATCGAACTGGATCCCCAGTGGCGATGTTTTTTCGAGGGACATGGCAGCCATCCTGACAACACCGTTTTAGATTTGGTCGCCAATACGGATCAGATGAAGCAGCACTTGGATGAATTTACGGGTGGCCCAGCTAGCAGTGCTGGCTACCAGCGCTTTATGAAAATGAGCGAACAGCTGCATGGTGTCTCGGATCGGTTTTTCTTTTGGCGCAGTGTAGGCGGCTTGAAAGATACGATGGAAGTTGGCGGTGCGTTTTCAGCGGCAGTACTGAAAGACGTTTTGTCGCTACGCATGGGACGCAGTGTTGCTTCGGTCGTTAGGTCACATGTTCCCGATCATCGCGTCGCGCAAATGATGGATCACTTTACTCAGTACGTTGGTTCATCGCCGTATGCGTCGCCGGCAGTTTTATGCAGCATCGCACACATGCAAACCGATGAAGGCATTTGGTACCCCGTGGGCGGAACTCGTTCGGTCCCCGAGGCTCTTTATCGTTTGGGAACCGAACTAGGAGTGACTTTCCGAACAAGTGTCGACGTCATCCGGATTGACACCGAAGGCGGCCGAGCAGTCGGGGTCACCACAGCGGACAACGAAACGATTTCATGCGACGCCGTCGTCAGTAACTGCGACGCGGTGCGGACTTATCGCGAACTACTGAGCGGGACTGACCAATCGATTCGCTTTGAAAAGAAGAACAAGTTTGACCCCGCCTGCAGTGGCGTTGTCCTCTATCTGGGTTTGGATCGTCGTTACGAACAATTGCTTCATCACAACTTCGTGTTCTCGAAAGATCCCGAAGAGGAATTCGACTATATCTACAAACGTGGCGAACCAGCTCCCGACCCCAGCGCCTATGTCTGCGCTCCGGCAATTAGCGAATCGGAAGTCGCGCCGGCGGGCGGCGAGGCTCTGTACATCTTGGTTCACACGCCCTACCTGCGTGAAGGGCATGACTGGAAAGAGATGTTGCCTAAGTACCGTGAAGTGATTTTGGACAAGCTTGAAAGTACCGCGGACATGAAAGGAATCCGGGACGCGATCAAATACGAATCGGCACTGACACCCGAAGGAATTCATAATCGATACCGTGTGCTAAACGGCGCGATCTATGGTCTGGCCAGTCACGGCAAATTCACTGGCGCGTTCAAACCATCGAATCGCCGAAAGGACATTCATGGATTGTATTTGGCCGGAGGTGCCGCACACCCTGGCCCCGGCATGCCGATGGTTTTGATGAGTGGTTGGATCGCTGCGGATTCGTTGGATACGGATGTCAAAAAAGGACAGTTGGCGACGGCTTCGGCCTGATCAAGAATGAAACGACAGGATGCACCGCCGAAGGTTTCTGGATGGTTCCAAGATGGATTCCATCGATTTCTACGGCGTTATTTGCGCAAGAATTTTCACGCGATCGCTGTTCATCGCCAGCAAGCTTCTTTTGATATTGGAACAGAGACGCCGCTGATGGTTTACGGAAATCATCCATCGTGGTGGGACCCGATGATCGCTCATTTCTTGAACCGGACGCTGATGGTCGGCCGCCAGTTCTATGCGCCGATTGATCACGCGGCCCTGCAAAAGTATCGGGTCCTGGGAAAGCTTGGTTTTTATGGCGTCGATTTAGAATCAAACCGCGGTGCCGCTGAATTTTTACAACGGAGCATGTCGATCATCAGTTCACCCGGTACTGCGATTTGGCTGACACCCGAAGGCCGTTTTGTCGATGCGCGCGATCACGGGCAACCTCTGATGCCGGGTCTAGCGCACCTTTGCAAGAAGGCGGATTCGGGGCACGCGATACCACTTGCGCTTGAGTACGTGTTTTGGGATGAAAAGTTGCCCGTTTGCCTTGCGAAGTTCGGCGAACCGATTGCGTTGGCGGGTTTCCAAGAACGTGACAAAGCAACCTGGAACGAAGTCTTGACCACTGCGTTTCGAACGAACCAGTTGGAGCTTGCCGAGGATTCCAAGGCGCGTTCCGCTGAACCGTTCGAGAATCTGCTGAAAGGCAAGCGGGGCGCGGGTTCTTTTTACGATTCGTTTCGACGAGCCAAGTCGGTGGCCTCAGGAAAACAGTTCCGAGCGTCTCATGGAGACCAATTCGAATGATCCTGGGACTATCAATTCTGGCTCTCGTGCTGGCCGCCATTCCAGCAGCCATGTTTCTGAAAAACTTGCCGTTGTTTTGTGTAGACCTGGCTGTACCCGTTGGTGACCCGCCAGCGATTTCGGTTTTGATCCCAGCACGCGACGAAGAATCCGGGATTGAACGATGTGTGCGCTCGGTACTGGCCAGCGAATCGGTCGATGTCGAAGTCTTGGTGATCGACGACCAATCAACCGACCAAACGGCAGCTATCGTCAACAGGATCGCCGAAGAAGATTCGAGAGTGCAGTGCATTGCCGGCAGTGGATTGCCCGATGGTTGGAATGGAAAACAGCACGCATGCTATCGGCTTAGCGAGACGGCCAAGCATCCGTATCTGGTTTTTCTGGATGCAGACGTGCGGCTCGCTGCTGATGCGTTGGCAAAGCTGGTTGCTAGGAAACGATCAAGTAACGTGGCGCTGCTGAGTGCGTTTCCGCATCAAGAAACGGGAACGATATTGGAGCAGTGGATCATTCCGATGATGCACTTCATCTTGCTCGGATACTTGCCGTTTGATCGCATGCGTTCCAGCACGGATGCGTCGTTTGCATCTGGATGCGGTCAGTTGTTTTTGACCAGCGCCGAAGAGTACTTTGCTGCAGGGACTCACAAGGCGATCATGTCGTCAAGGCATGATGGAGTGAAACTACCCAGGGCGTATCGCTCTCACGGGATGGCGACGGATGTCGTTGATGGCACAACGTTGGCTGAATGCCGGATGTATCGTAGCGCCAGCGAAGTCATCCGCGGTGTGTTGAAGAATGCCACAGAAGGCATCGCAAACCCTCGACTGATCGTTGTGTTTACGGTGCTATTGATTGGCAGCAGTGTGCTTCCACTTTTGATGCTAATTTCATCCGTGATGCTGCAGCAAACCACCGCCGCTGTGATTTCGTTGATCGCGCTGGTGCTTGGTCACTTGCCGCGATTTCTTGGAGCAGCCAGATTTCGGCAGTCGTGGGCGGGTGCTATTTTTCACTCTCTGGCGACTGGTTTATTTGTCTCGCTGCAATGGATCGCATTGGTCGGGCACCTGTTTGGCAAACAAGTCCAATGGCGCGGCCGGCAGTAGCAATGCGCTGGTTAGCAGTCGACGCTTGCGTTTTTTCACAAACGTGGCGGTGGTCGTGCGCAAAGCAGTTTTTCAATCTGAGTCGTTCGTAGATTGGGCATTCTTGCCCGATTCAAAGCGTTTTTAAATTCAGTCGGGCAGGAATGCCCAACCTACTTTGAAAAAGTGATTTGCCCTGTGGGCGGTTGTGACTTTTCGGTTCGGACCTTACAAGTAGCGATGTCAACAACACGCTTACGGATAAACTTGAAAGGAAATCGCAATGACTGATTTGCCTGCTGAAATTGATGGCGAACTTTCAGACCGGCCTCGCATCGGCATCTTGACATCGGGTGGTGATTGCCCGGGATTGAATGCCGTGATTCGGGCAGCTACGAAAACGAGTTATTGGCTTGGTTACGATTTGATCGGTTTTCGTGATGGATTTGAAGGACTGATTGACCCGATCCGCGCGACAGTTCTGACGCCGCAAAATACCGCGGGGATTTTGGTGGACGGTGGAACGATTCTGGGCTCAACCAACAAGGGACGCTTTGGTGCCAGAAAAGGAGTCGACGGACGCGCGGAGATCGACCCGGCCTTGGTCGCAAAAGTTGGCGAGACTTTTAAGACTCTTGAGCTAGAAGGATTGATTGTGGTCGGTGGCGATGGGTCGCTTTCAACGGCGCTGCAGTTTCACGAAGCAGGCTTGCCGGTAGTAGGCGTTCCCAAAACAATCGACAACGACCTGAAGTGCACCGCGTACACGTTCGGTTTCAATAGTGCTGTTTTGTGTTGCAGCGATGCACTGGATCGACTTCACACGACGGCTGCCAGTCATGGCCGTGTGATGGTGCTGGAAGTCATGGGCCGGCACACTGGCTGGATTGCGTTGCACGGTGGAATCGCTGGCGGCGCCGACGTGATTTTGATTCCAGAGGTTGATTGGACCTATGAAAACATCATTGCCAAAATCGATGAACGTACTGAACTCGGCAAGAACTTTACGCTAGTCGTGGTTGCCGAAGGCGCAAGTTTGCCGGACGGTTCCCATGTCACGAATGATAGCCAGCAAGCGAATTTGCAAGCGAAGCTGGGCGGAATTGGAGCCGTCGTTACAGCGGAGCTGGATAAACGTATCGAACAAGACACACGTTCTGTGGTCTTGGGGCATCTGCAGCGCGGCGGCGGTCCGACGACTTTTGATCGGGTGCTGTCCAGTCAGTATGGTGCGCACGCGGTTCGACTGATTGTCGAACAGAAGTTTGGAGACATGGTGTGCAGCGATCCGCCAGACATTTTGTCGGTACCAATTTCAGATGCTGTCAACGCGATCCGTACCGTTGATCCAAAAGGATCGGCAGTACAAACGGCTCGCGGAATGGGAATTTGCTTTGGAGATACGCCAGGCTATCAAAACCCGTTCAATACCGGTGGCAACTAGCGGGCTTTGCAATGGCCAGTAGAAACGAAAAAACGACGTGCAAGCGCGGGACCGCACGAGCACGTCGTTTTTATGTTTAAAACCACAAGATCAAATGTGTTTTCGAACCGCAATCCCACACCACGGCCCCTACACAAACCATCCCGGTTAACGTCGGCCGATCACACAAGATCGACTTTCGCCGGTATCATAAGGGATCGGACGGTCGCATCGCTCGCTCGGGTCGTAACCATCGATTGGCCGCAAAATCGAAACCTGGTCGAGTGTCGTTCCGTCTGCGAAGAGTTTGCCGACGAAGTTGACTTTGTGGGTTATCTACCAAACCAATTTCGCTAGCTTTGCCTATAAAATCATTTTGCCGTTCGTAGATAACAGAAAGTGCAAATTCTCTAATCCGCAAGGTTTACCTAGCCGATAAGGTCTGATGAGTACCGGCGCATGGATGCGCCAATGATGTTTCACGGACCGAGATGGGAAACTGAACGACAGTGTCTACGGCGGGACCTATTTCGACAGTCAAAACGCAACGCAGCAATGCGTTTGTTCGCTGGGTAACGCAATGGGGCTCGGCAGTTGTTGATGGTGTCGCATCGATTGGCGACATGGCCATGTTTGCATGGCGAATGCTGCAATGGATGTTTTCACGCTTGCCGCAGCGCGGAACAATCTTGGTAAATTTCTACGAGATTGGCGTCCTGAGCTTGCCAGTTGTCGCTTTGACGGGAACCTTCATCGGAATGGTCTTGGCGGTACAGAGCTACTACACCTTTCATGCCATCGGGCTTGCTTCGCACTTGGGCGTTGTCATCAACACGACATTGGTCCGAGAACTGGGACCGGTTCTTGCTGCCACCATGTTGGCCGGCCGAGTTGGAAGCGCCATGGCTGCTGTGCTTGGCACGATGCGAGTGACCGAACAGATTGATGCATTGTCAGCAATGGGCGCAGATCCTGTGCATTACTTAGTGGTGCCGCGATTCTTAGCATGCATCCTGTTGATCCCCGCCTTGACGATTGTCGCAGATTTCATGGGGATTGTTGGCGGCTATTTTTACAGCGTGATTGTATTGGACATTGATCACGCGGCCTATTTACATCACTCTCGCGAGGGTGTGGTTGGGTTCGACTTGTTCACGGGGATCTTCAAAAGTTTTTTCTTTGGCGCCATCATTGCGGTTGTCAGTTGCTATCAGGGTTTCAATTGTGAACCTGGTGCCGACGGCGTGGGCAAAGCAGCGACTTATTCATTCGTGTATTCGTTTGTGTTAATCTTAGGTATCGACCTGCTCCTGAACGTTGTCATGAACGAGATCTACTTGCAGTATTTCGCTACAGGGGCATCCATCATATGAGCCCCCCAAGTAGCGTTGCCGATTCTGAAATGCAATCAGACCAAGTCATTGACGAAACTGATTACTTGGTCAAAGTCAACGACATCACTGTTTCGTTTGGCACACAAACGATTCTGAAAAATGTCACGTTGAGTATTGAACGTGGACAGACGCTTGCCATCATCGGTGAAAGCGGTTGTGGAAAAACGGTTTTGATGAAAACGATTGTTGGACTGGTTACACCCACCCGAGGCGAAGTCGTTTTCGATGGTCGCCGGCTCGATCAACTTAATGGCAGAGCACTGACGAAAGTGCGTCAGCGATTCGGATTTGTATTTCAGAACGCGGCGTTGTTCGACAGCATGTCGATCTATGACAACATCGCTTTTCCGATCAAACAGACAAAACTACGGCTTGAACCCAGAGAAGAACGCGAACGAGTGATGGAGTTGCTTGCCCAAGTAGGTTTACCATCTTCGGTCGGTATGAAGCGGCCTGCTGAATTGTCAGGCGGAATGCGAAAGCGAGTGGGGCTTGCAAGAGCATTGATCCTACAGCCGGAGTTGGTTGTTTACGACGAACCGACAACGGGCTTGGACCCCATCATGAGCGATGTAATTAACGAACTGATCTTGGATACTCGGCGACGGCATCCAGTGACCAGTGTGGTTGTTACTCACGACATGCATACGACCAGGAAAGTATCGGATCGGGTTGTGATGATGTTTCCACGAGCGCGACTGTCCGATGACCAGTCGCAAGTTTTGTTCGACGGCCCGCCCAGCGATCTGGAGCATGCAGAGGATCGTCGTGTACGACAGTTCGTGCGCGGAGAAGCGGGCGAGCGGTTGGATGAAATGACTCGCGAACTTAAATCGCTATCTGAAAAAGGGATTTAAACAACAGGACTTCACGATGAAGTTCTTCGTTTGATACGAGATTAGATCATGGACGACAATAAACTACGATTCGGTGTTGGTGTGCTAGTGATAGCAGCGCTAGGGCTGGGGATCATTCTGACGTTTTTGTTTGGCGCATTCCCAACTGTTTTGAATCGTGAATATCTGTTGACGGTTGATTTCCCATCCGCAGAAGGTGTCAGCACGAACACGCCGGTATTGCGCGATGGAGTTCGGATAGGACGTGTTACTGACATCAAATTGCTGGAGAAACAAGGCGTGCAAATCGTCTTGGCCATGGACCCCGAATACAAACTCACGCACGAATACATTCCGCGGATCGGAGTCGGGTCAGTAATTTCCGGCGATGCAAAATTGGAATTCGTGAGAGCTTCGCCAGAGCAGCTCGCAAAACTTGATTCAGAATTGATTCCCCAGCTTTTCGCGGATGGTGACTACATCCAGTATGGCAAGAAATCACAAGATCCCTTCAACCTTCTGTTCACGATGGAAGAAGAATTGGTAGAGACGATGCAATCGATTCGGCGTGCCGGTAATTCGATCGATCGCGCAGGTAGCGGATTCACTCAAATAGTCGAAAATGTTCAAGGTGTTGTAGGAAACACTGACACCAAGATTGACAATGTCGCCGCTGAAGCCGTCAAGGCTTTGGAGGAATTCCAAGGTGCGATGCGCGAAGTCCGCCAAATCATCGGCAGCGAAAAAATCCGCGAGGACTTGGAGAATTCAATTGACCAGATTCCTGAAACGTTGAAAGAGATTCGAGAAGCCTTGGTGAAAGCTAGATCGACTTTCGATAGCTTCGAGACCGCTGGTAAACAGTTCCAACGTGTGGGCGTGGAAGCCGAGGGCGTTGTGAAAGATGTTCGAGAAATCACGAAGCCTGTTAAGTCGGCTGTGGAGACAATCGAACGTACTTTCAATAGTGCTGAGAAAACCGTTCAGAACATTGAAAAGTTCACAAAGCCGCTGGGAGAACGTGGCGACGAGATTGTGGACCAAGTTGTCACGACACTACGAAATATCGACAGCGCGCTGGTTCAAGTCGAAGCGTTTGGTGATGCATTGAACAATAGCGATGGGACGATCAAACGTTTGCTTCAAGACGATGAAATCTATTGGCAGATTCGCCGTACGATTACGAATATCGAAAGAGCATCCGCAAAGATTCGTCCGATCATGGACGACGTTCGTATCTTTAGTGACAAGATCGCACGCGACCCGCGCGAACTAGGAGTCAGAGGCGCGCTCAATAAACGCCCAAGCGGACTGGGCCTGAAATAATTCCACGCCAGTGATTCGGCGAGTCCAAATTTGTAGCTGGATTCACCAGAATTCAGGCCAGTTAATCTACTGAGCCGATGGGCGATAGCCCCGGTTTTTGACGGGCTGATTGCGCTCGAAACCGGGGCTATCGCCCATCGGCTCATTTGCGCTGTCGGCGAGTTGACGGCAACTGAGCGGCGAGCGGTGGGTGTTAGCCCGGTGATGGCGGTGTGACCGGGCGGACGGAGTGTTGTGATGCCGTACGTAAACCGAAGTCTGGCGACTCCGGCTACGCCTGGACTAACTACCAGGATACT